>JASHQP010000138.1 GCA_030039095.1 Streptosporangiaceae bacterium | reverse complement strand
AGCCCCCGCCCGGCAGCGCACCGCCCGGCAGCGCACCGCGCGCAAGCCCGGCAAGCAGGCGCCGGCGAAGAAACGTGGGAGCGCAAGGTCTGCCGCCAGGACCGCTCCCCGGACGCAGACACCGCGCTTGCTCGCCGATCCCGAGCCCGGCCAGCAGCCGCTCGCGCAGGGTCGCCCCCCGAAGCTCGGCCGTCGGCGGATGCCGATGAAGGTGCTCGCGATCGCGGGCGCCGTGGCCGTTGTCGCCGGGGGAGCCGGCGCCGTGCTCGTGTTCTCGAAGTCCGCCGGCGGGCCCGACCACACCGTGACCACCCCGGCGACGGTGGGCGCGTTCACCAAGCAGCCGCAGCTTGCGGTGCAGATGCGCGCGGCGGCGCTGCGGCAGCAGATCATCTCCGAGAGCGCGGGCGAGGCCCACAACGTGGTCTATGCCGTGTACCAGGACGGCCCGACGTCCGGTGGGTCGTCCAGCCCGCAGATCATCCTGTTCATCGGCGGGAACCTGTCGGGTACCTCGGCGGGCTCGTTCATCTCGACCTTCACCGGCAAGCTGCAGGGCGCCGTGACGACGAGCCCCGGATCACTCGGCGGCGCCGCTGCGTGCGTCCCCAGCGTGGACGGCCGGGTGGCCGAGTGCGTCTGGGCCGACAACGACACGTTCGGAGTGGTCGCGTCGCAGACGCTCGGCCCGGCGGGCCTGGCGAACGAGATGCGCCAGATGCGCCCGCTCGTCGAGCACGTCGACCCCGCGAACTAGCCGAGCTAGATCTTGACATGCCATAGTGTCGCCGGCCCGTAGCTGTCGCTCTAGCCGCAGCAACGGGCCGGCGACCCTATTGCGCCCCGCCGGGCCCCGCGGCAGGACGCCTGGAATGCCTGATATGCCGGTTTTCAATGAGCCGGCTTCATCGATTCTGGTCAGCAAGCGAGTTCCGGCTTGACGCAGACGGCCTTTTGGTACGCCCGTATTTACCTCGACGACGCCACAAGCCGGCCAGGACCCTCTACGGGACATAACCTAGAGCGCCCGCAAGCTACTTCTGCTCGCCGTCGTCGCCGCCACCGTCGTTCGGCCGCTGCGTGCGCAGTGACAGCCGCGCGACGGCGATCGCGATCGCACTCGCCAGCACGGCCAGCCCGGCGAGCTGCCCGCCAACCAGGCGCGAATCGAGTGGCAGCGTCGACGAGACCGTCGTGGCGTCGACGTTCCGGCTCTTCTTGGCCTTGGCGGAGGTGGCGCTCGCGGATGGGGTGACGGTCGGGAACAGCCCGGAAGGATCCTGGCCGCTGGTCGTGGTGAGGCCGCCGTCATTCAGGTCCGGGACATACGACCCGGGGATCCCGTCGCCGACGCCGCTGTCCGCCGACGTCGAACCCGAACCCGACGTCGAGCTCGAGGCGGTCACGTCGATCGTCGCGCTGGCGTCGAAGGACGTGGCCTTGGTCGCCTTGGCGGTCGCGGTGAGCGTGATCTTCTCCCCGCTCGGCGCCGCGTCGCGCACGCGCACGGCCGCCACCAGCTCGTCGCTCTGGCTCGTGGGCAGGTCGCCGACCGTGCACACGGCGTTCTTGGCGTCCGAGCAGACCTTGTAGTACGGCGCCTCGACGTGCGCGGCGCTCCCCGTGCTGACGGTGACGGTGGCCCCGTCGGCCGCCGCGCCCGTGCTCCACACGAAGATCTCGTAGCTGGCCGTTCCGCCTGGCTCGACGTTCTTGCCCGAGTACGGCTGGACCGAGGCGCAGAGCTGGGGAGTCTTCCCCGTGGGAGTGGGGGTTGGGGTCGGCGTCGGTGTCGGGGTGGGAGTCGGTGTCGGCGTGGGGGTGGGAGTCGGTGTCGGGGTGGGGGTCGGGCTCGTGGCCGAGGGACTGGGGTCGGTTGCGGTCGGAGTCGGAGTCGGTGTCGCGCTCGCGGTTGCGCTGGGGCTCGCGGTTGCGGTCGGGGTCGGCGTCGCCGCGGCCCCGATGACGGACGCGCTCTGCGCGTCGGTCGTGCCGGCGCCCGCGACCGCCGACGGACGCTTGGCGCACGCGCTCGCCGCGCTCATCAGGCTGGCGCTGGACGCGTGCACGCCGCTGGCGCCCAGGGAGCCGCCGGACACGATCATGAGCCCGGCGGCGACGCCGAACGAGGCACGACTTAACGTCGACGCCATCGCCGTCACATCGCCGTCCCGGTACCGGCCCGAGCGGAGACGCCGTTGCTTCGTCCCATAATTAGCCACTCTACGCATGTCCAGGCTGACCCATTCCTGTGCCCATGTCCATGCCGACTCTTCCCACTAGTCTCCATTCGACACCTGTGCGTGACGAGACGCCAGAGTCTTAGGGGAAAGCCTGGGCCGCCTCCCGGTTTGGGACCGGTATGGGATGGGCAACGAGCAGGCCGACACGAAGGGCCGCTGCGGTGCCGTTTGGCTGAATGACCAACGGATGGGCCGCCGTCGGGTGTCCCGCGCAGCTGGGCGGGCGCGCCGGGTGGGATGCTGGTAACCGAGGGGCCTTGTAATACGGTCAGACGCATGGCTGCTGGTGCACGACCGTATCGTCCGATGAGTCTGGCCAGACTCGGGCGCTTGCTGGCCGATGCCGACGATGCGCTGCGGTGGCGATTGATCGCTGAGTTCCTGGAAGAGTAGAGCTGGGAGCCGTCGCCAGCTAGGCTGACGCTGCTCGCCGAGGAGCCGGCTGGCACCGGCGATGAGCGGTGGGATGTGTTCCTGGCCGCACTTGCTGAGCATCTCGCCGCGCAGGAGGAGCGTGCTGGACCGACCTGGTCGGAGTCCCGGTCATTGCGACGACCATGGTTTCCGTTCAACACCCGGGCGGCGACACATCTCCACGTGTTCGCCAGATGGCCTCCGGAGCCGCCCACGGTCCGGCGTCGCCGTGATCGAAGGGTCGTGTATGCTCATCAACGCGGTCCTGCCTACCAGGCGGACTCACGCCAGCCGGACGAGTTTCCGGCGGCTCGCCCCCTTAGCTCAGTCGGCAGAGCGTCTCCATGGTAAGGAGAAGGTCTACGGTTCGATTCCGTAAGGGGGCTCCAGTTCAGGCTGAGGTTTCGAATTTAGAACCGAGTACCTCTTTGCCGCGAGTGTCAATCGAGTGCCAGGCCACAAGATCCCGGGCGAGTCAGCACAGCGGTTCCCCTTCCGGGAAGAGGTCAAGGGCGTAGCGGTGGCGGATGGCCGTCTGGCACCAACGGCGGCCGGTGCTTGGTTGGGCAAGGATTCGGCGGTGGTGTTTGGGCGACTGAGTTCAGCGGCCAAGCAGGCGCCGGGAACCCCTGCGAGTGTCAGATTGAGTGTCAAGATCGGCGCCAGGATGTGATGCGCCGTTGCGACGGCTGCTCTCTTCGGCCCCAGCATCCGGTCCACTAGTTGTGCGCCGGGCACTGGCCGCTGAGGGGCCGCCGCGGTATCAGCGGGCGGCGAAGGGGTCGATCGTGGATGCGGCCGAGCCGCGGATCCGGGAGTTGCTGGCGCAGTGGCCGGATATGCCGGCGACGGTGATCGCGGAGCGGATTGGCTGGGAGCGGTCGCTGAGGGTGCTGAGGGTCCGGGTGCGGGAGTTGCGGCGGATGACCCCGTGACCCAAGGGCGGCTGCGCTTCTCCGCCGACGGTAAACCATTCCGCCGGGCGGTTGAGGTCGCCGTACCCTTGGCCAACGACTGAGAGAGCCCAACGGCCAGGGTTGTCCGTGCCGCGCGCTGAGCAGCCGGTGCTGATGTCCACGCGGAGGTCGGCGGCCGGGCTGGTGCTGCCGCGCGTGGATGACGTGGCGCGGATGGTTTGCGTGGAATTGGTGATTCGGGGCCGATTATGTGGGTGGGTTGCCCTCGTGCCCCCATCGCGTAGGCCAGTACCGGTCGTACTCTGCCACGAGGGCACTCAGGGCCTGAGCGGTCCTCCTCAAATGCCTGACCTCGGCGTTGTCCGGCTTGGTCGGCCTGCCTGGCGGCAGCGGCCTCATCAGCTCTGACATGGCCAGCGGGTTCAGTTCGCGCCGAGCCACCTCATGGGCTTGCCTGTAGGCGTCCGAATCCGGGTCGGCATCCGCATCGGCAGCGACCGGTGCTGCCGCAGCGGCCCGCACCAGTGCCCGCACCTCATCACTACTGAGGTCGAGGTGCTCCCATCGGCCACCTGCGTGCCGTTCGGCGGAGGTGATGATGTCCAGATTGGCGGGCTGTCCGGAGGTCAAGGCGCCAATCACAGTAGCGTTGACACGCTGGTGAGTGCCCTGGCTTGGCCCAGGTGATGTCATCTGGTAAATGAGCTGTCGCAAGTTTTGGCTTGCCCCATGCTCTGTGTGAGTGCCTGCCGTGACCCGCCAGACCCCTGGCTTCGCCGGCACCGCCGGGAACAGGGCCTTCTCACCGTTGAGGGTGATAGCGCCAGATGGCTGCCAGGAAAATCTGATGCGCGTCTCCACTTACGTCGCCGCCAATCCAGTTGAAGATGATTTCAATCATAGTGAAGTCAGCGATTGGGGGCATTGGACTGCTGAGGCTTTGGTCGGCACCAGACACGGAACTCGGCGACCGCCACCACCTCAGGGCGTGCGGTGGCAGAGCGCCTCCTGCGGCGGGAATAAAGCTGACGATGCGGGCGGGCGGTGCCCAGCGACGCAGCTGCTCGACGGGGCGTACTGTTCAGCAACGCGGCAGCCGCCTTTCCGTCTGTCGGTGCAATCCCGCAGCTAGAGAGGCTGACAGGGCTACTACGCGGTATAACAGGTTAGATCGCAACACCCGGTGGGAATTGCACTGGGGAAGTCTCCAAATGGCCTTCTAAAGACGCCTCTTCCGCCTCTAGACTCATACCGAGTCAGTGGCTGGGGATCCCTAGATCCCAGAAGGAGCCGAGCGGGTGACCGGTTATGGCAGCCCGAACGTCCGTCGCAGTCGGCTGGCCGCCGGACTGCGGCGGCTTCGTGAGCGTGCCAGTTTCATCGGCGAAGAGGTTGCGCGCCGCCTGGAATGGTCTACCTCGAAGGTGAGCAGGCTCGAGCGCGGCCAGAGCGGGATCAAGCGCAGGGGCCTGGGACGATTCCTTGACCTTTACCGGGTCGATCCGAAGCGTCGCGAGGAACTGCTGGCCCTGGCCGAAGAGTCACAGCCTTCGGGCACGCTCAAGGCGATCAGCGCCCGCCTGCCCGGTGGACATGCCGAGTTCCTTAACGTTGAAGCCGAGGCTGAGTCTGTGTGGAACTGGGAACCGCAGATCGTCCCAGGGCTGCTGCAGACAGAGGACTATGCGCGGGCGGTGATGCTCGGCTGGCACTCCATGTTCACCGAGCCCCTGAGTCAGATTAAGCGCCGGGTCGGGGGTTCAGTGCTTCGCTGTAGACCCTACTGGGGCAAAGAAACGATTCTGCATCTGTCCGTCGTGATGGACGTGTCAGTCCTGCGCCGGAAAATCGGGGATGCGTCGGTTATGAGGGCGCTGCTTCAGCTCGCCGTCCATGCACAGTTGCCATTGGCGAAGCGTGGACGACTTTGCCCAACTGCATGGTCACCGCTGGGTCATCCACGCGATTACTAGCAACCGGATCACCCACCCGATGACTAGCAATAGGATCGGCAACTGGACGATGGCGACCATGACACAGAACTTCTTTGTCGAACTCCAGCCGTCGGTCTCCGCGATTCGGGTTATCGCTTCCCACATCGCGCTCGAAGCTCGTCTGAAGGGGTCCAGCCACCCACCTCGTGGCAATGGTGCCATCGTCATCCCACCTCCATGGGGCTGACCTGCTTCTGTACTGAACTTGCTGAATGAATTACGCCCCGTTGTTCCAACATCCAGCTAAAGAGAAATAGATGATTTAGCGCAGCGGAGAGATTGAATAATTTGCCTAGTGAAAGGCATGGGAGCCGCTTCGGCTATTGGCGTGCGGAAATTGTTCCGAACGCAGTTACAGATGAACCGCTGTTACTCTCGTGACTATCACGGGGGGTGCGGTCTCATGACAATGCTCCAATGCTAGGCAGGCCACGGAGCAATCGGGTCAGCCGGACCGGCAAGGCGACCGAACCCTCTTGCTGCGAGGACAGTAATACGCCGAGCATGCCTCTGCTGCGATTTTCGATCAGTTGGAGCCCGTGTCGCCTCAATCTGTCACGTCTTCCGCGAACAGTTAGGCCAGAGTGCGGTTTCGGACTGGCGAAACCGCAGGTCAGCGGCGGCCTTCGCCGACGACCTGATGGCGTCAGGCCACCGAGGGCGGCCAGCCTGTGAGCTGCAGTTCCGGCCATTCTGAAGAGAACGACAGGACCGCGATCGCGGCCGTCGGGTACTTGGCCCGCACCCGGGCGGGTGCCTGCACCTCAGCATCGCCAAGCGGGGTTTGCCAGCTCCAGGGTCATGCCTCGCATTACCGGATCGTGGCCACGACCAACAACGTATGGATGTCTGGCGAACCAGATCGAGCAGGTCCACGATGGACGTTCGCAGAGCCGCTCCCCGAAGACGGTGAGCGAATGAGCGTCAATCTGTTCAGCGAAAATTGACACGTTTACGGGGCATCCGATCGGGTGCGTAGCAGCCAGCGGCCTGCGGGTGGGCGCATCGCATCGCGGCGGCCACGAAGCGCGAGTGGTCGCTCATGATCAGGGAGGCCGTCGGGCCAAGCGGACTTCGCGTGCCGCAGCAGAATCAGCCGCCTTAGTGGGACCTGCTCGCCATGGTGCCAGCACTTCAGATAGTGAAGTCAACTACCGAGTCCTCACCTGATATGGCATGCAGGCCAAGCATCACTGTGCGTGCGTATCCTCGGGTCTGCAAAAGCCCGGGGACGATCTCAGGTCCCCAATTCAGGTTTGCTTATCGGTACACGATAGGTCGCACACATCCCACGCAGGTGCGCGTCGATCGCCTTTAGTCCACCAACGGGCTCCGCGGCCAATGCCCAGCAGTTCTTCGCGCGATGTGCCTCCGTAGATCGCGTGCACTAACCGAAGAAATCCCTGAGCTCGACTGACGAAATCTGGTTAGACCAATCATCTGAGGATGCGTCGATAATCTGGCCGACCGGCTTGGCCACTGCAATTAGGGACTTCTGCATTCTCTCAGTTGAGTGATTGCGTGCCCAACGGGCATCCGACACCTCCCGAGATTCCTTCAGCTCCGGGGCCTTGGCACCTTACTGCCAGTCCGCCCGCGCCAACTCGCCCGCTATGACAGTTCTAGCGCTCAAGCGTTAGAAAAGAGCAACCATTGGGCAACAGTCGACGGCGAGAGGGGCAGCGGACATGGGAATGGTGGCCATTACTTTGCCAAGCGGTTCTCGCAAGGGCGATCTGCGAACCGTCCTGGTCGACGAGGTCCGCCGGTCCACGGTCCTGCTCCCTGCCGGTTCGCTCGACGTGGTTCAGGCCAAGCTTCTCCACGGCTGCGCCTGCCGTCACAGTGGTGGGCAAAGCAACTCGGCACCGACTCGGCATCGGACGACTTCGTCGTCTCGGCCGACGTCATCCGGGCGATCCGGTCAATTAGCGTCACGGTCAAGACCGGGAGGCACTGAACGTCGTGCACCTAGCAGATCCCGCAGCACCGCGAGCACCCTGTCATGTCCCAGATCTTCCCGGGGCACTGAATCCGGCTGGCGTCCGCCGGTACGTCTCCCTCGCCGATTCTCCTCTATATGGCGCCGAGCTAGACCACGAGGCCGATTCGGAGCTGGCTGACCCATTACTGACCCGGCGATCGCAGACCCACCTGAACAGCTGGAGCGCGATGTGCTCGGTGGCCCACTTCCGTGACACGGGCAAGGGATCGAACTGTGAGCGCAAGCGCAACGACCCCCGGCGAGCTGCTCAGTATCGTGTCGCTTGCCATGGGCTTCGAGCCCAATCATGGCGACATCATTCTCGTCGGGATCCGCGGTACACACCTCGCCTTGACGCTCCGCTTCGACGCGGCGGACTTGGACGCCGACAGCGCCGCCGGGCTTCCGGATGTCTTCGTCCGGAACAACTGCACCTCGGTTATAGCTGTCGCGTACGGGCCATGCCAGCAGGTCACCCCAGCGATGAACCAGCTTCTGCCCGAGTTGGGCTTGGCTGTCACTCTTCGGATGCGATGCGGGTTGAGGGGGACCGCTATTGGTTCTAGAAATGCACCGACTCAAACGGCTGCCCTGACGAGGGGCGCCTGTTTGAGCGCAACACCTCGCTCTCCATCCAGCTCCGCAATGAGGGCCTGTCGGCTGAGCGTTCATGAAATATCGTCGCGCGGGTTGCTGGCCCCAAAACGATGCTTCACTGCGGGCGTGGGAGCAGCAGCCAGAACTGACTACCCGTGAAGCTCGCGACACGATGCTCCAGACACTGCAGGCCGGGCAGGACGGCCGCCAGCTCACGGACCGCGAAGCGATCCGACCGGCTGCAGCAGTACAGCCGGTCCCAACCCGGGAGGCAATAACCCCTTACAAGGCCGACGCGCGCCTTGCGCTGTGGGGCGATGTCGTGTGGCGCACGCCTGACGCCGGGGTTGCCGCGCCTGGCTCGCTAATGGCGTTCGCTGCTTGGCAGAAAGGCGGCGGCGCGCTCGCTAACATCACACTAGATCGCGTCGAGCAGGCATCTCCGGGCTATTCGATGGGGCGCATCCTTCGCCAGGCTATCTCAACAGGCATGCCGCTAACCGTGGCGGTCCCGCCTGACGCTCGAAGAGACAGTTCAGTCCTATCCGGAGCTGAGCCTTCTGGAGGCTGAGGATCGGGCCGTCGAGCGCCTCGAGGTCGACGGTGGCTGACTGCAGCGGCGAGGCCGTTCTCGCTGCTGCCCGTACCGAGAGAACCTGGGCATGGCTTAAATGACAATGATCGACAGCGACGTTCTGATGTCCGGCTGGATGGCACGATTGGTGGCGATGACCACCACAGACGATGCCGTTGTCACTACCCTCGAAGCGGTGTGGGCGGCTACTCGCGCCACCAACCCCGGCGTGCCCCAAGTCGTTTTCGAGATCGGCCCGGGACGCGAGTCGACCTGCAGCTCGATCGGCTGGGATCAGCGGTACCCCGTCATCCAGGTCAACCTGATGCGCGGCGACCGCAAGACGACCTCGGCCGAGCTGCTGGAGCGGCTGCTGCACTGGGCCTCGCACGCACTCGTCTACGAGCCCGGCAAGGTCGCGTCCTCCGAGGGCCGGTACCACGGCAAGGGGTACAAGGCGGCTGCTGAGCAGCTCGGCCTGGGCGTCGAAGCGAGCGACCCGATCGGAGGCGCGGCCGAGGGCTGGAGCGTGACCAAGCTGGCGCGTGGCACTCTCAGCCGCTACCGGCCCGAGGTCGACAGGGTCAGCCGCGCGCTTGGCCGCTGGGAGCCGACGAGCCAGCCGAAGACGCAGGAGCCGAGACAGTCCCGCGCACAGGTCATGGTTCAGTGCTCGTGCGCGCCGCCGCGCAAGATCCGGGCGGCTCAGAAGTCGATCAACAAGGGCGGCATCCGCTGCGAGGTCTGTGGCGAGCGGTTCGTTCCTGCTGCCGCTTTGGGTCCTTCTTAGCCTCGGGGATCTCCTCGGGCATCGCTGAGAGAATCTCGCCTCCCTTATGACCACGACGAGACCCATCTGCTGCGGCGCCTCAGGGCGCGGATCGTCGCGCCCCGGCTGGCACCCAGCAGCTTCGCCAGCTCTGCTGAGCCCACAGCTTGTGGTCGGCGGGCACGCGACCATCCAGGATGTGCTCCGCGAGCTGATTGCGTAGCGCTCAGGGCGCCCAAAGCACCACGGCCCTGGTGCTCTGATCGACCGCTGGCCGACCTGGGGACAGGAGAGGGGCCAGCCATTGACTTGCCGGTCCGGCTGGCCCCGATTGCTCCGTGGCCTGCTTAGCGTTGGAGCGTTGCAATGAAATCATGCCCCCCATCGCAATCACAAGCACATCGGTGATTGTGCCCGTCGCCCAGGGAAAATCGATGTTAGAGGAAGGCCCGAGTGGACCTAGCGCGACGACTGTCTACGGTTGGCGTCGCCTGAAAGGCCCCCAGTGTCGGCGCTCGAATTTGACCCCTTGGCCAGTAGCCCTGGCTCGTCCGGACCAGGCAGGAGAAGGGGTGTTATCAGGATGACTGGCGGAGATCCGCATACTGCACCAGGCCGCAAGGGTGGGCGATCAAGGCGATTGCTCGGATGCTGGGATCTGATGGAACACGGCTCAGGCCGGACCGTCTGCGACTCGCAGACAAGGTACGAGCGCAGGCGGGTCGGGTTGGTGGTGGACATAGCCGCGGATCCGGGAGCAGCTGGCAGCGTGTACGACGATGCCGGACTGGGGTGGCCCCTATTTGCGCAGCCATTCCGTTTGACTGCCGGAATGAACAGTGCCGTCATCAGAGTTGGCCGCCTTCACTGCTGGGGATTGAGCAAGCTCGACATGACGCTGGTCAGTCCGGCCTTGCCGTACTGCGTGCCGTCCAGTCGCGCTCTCGTCCCGTCGTCGGTGTGGATGGCCAAGATCCGGACGGTGAGGAACCGGGTGCCCTCGTTGTTCAATACCGTGACGAGCCGGGCGGATTTCGGCCTGGCTTCGGATCGAAGGAGTGTCCATCCGGCGAGGAAGGTTGCGGTACTGGGCTTGGAGACGAGGTCGTGCTGGTAGAACCAGGCGAGCGGGCCTGCCTTGCGTCGGTGCGGGTAGGTCGCCAGGCGGCGGGCCTGCTGGCGCCTCTCGGACCAGAACTTGGACCAAGTTTTGCTCGCCGCCGATCGCGAACAGGCGAGGGTGCCGGGTGGGGATTTGCTGCAGTTCGCAGGTGTGTCGACGACGCTTGAAAACGAGGCCATAGCGACGCCAAGCTTCGGGGATTACAAATAGTCCTGTTCCTCTGGCTCTGCATGACCGCCGGGAGCAGCTAGCGGCACGGTGTGGGCGCCTGGCGGATGAGCAGCCCGCAAATCCTGGACGCGGTTGACACCTACCGCGATCGGGGCTGGTCCCCCGGGCCCCTGCCTCGTGGCCAGAAATAGCCACCACCGAAAGGATACACCGGAGCAGATCATGGTGTGCCGAACCACTAGGACTACAGGCACTGGGAGCGCGGCAGGGAGTGGGGAAAGCTGGCCCTGGTGATGCCCGAGGGTTTGATCGGCTACGACGTGGATGCCCACCACGGCGGCCAGCTCCCGCCGGATCTGCCGGTGACGGTTCGATCAACCTCGCGGGACGACCGCAGCGGGATCAGTCTCTACCGAGTGCCCCCGGGTACCCGCCTGCGCGGTGGCGACGGCCCTGGTGTTGAGATCATCCAGTACCACCACCGGTACGCGGTGGCATGGTTCTCGGTCCACCCTGACGGCCCTCGGTATCACTGGCTCTGGCCGAACGATTGCCGTGCTGAGATTCCTGACGTGGACGATCTGCCCGAGCTGTCGAGGACACACATGAAGCGCCTGCTGGATACCACGTAAGCCGCGTGGCGGCGTGGGTTCGACGGCAACTGGCTCGACTGGGCTGACCATCTACCGGATCGCAGCATGAGGCCGGTAGTCCGCCGTGTGCTGCGTGACCGGGTGGCCGAGCTGGAGAGCGGCCGGTCCCGCTACGAGACGATGTGCCACGACCGCCCGGCTGGTGGGACTCGGGTCTCAACGCCAACGCGGCGTGCCATCAGCCCCGAACTATTTCATTTACGCGTACATTGCAGCGGTTGACGGCGAGCGTGACCGCGACCCGTAGGCCGAGCTAGACCGCGCTATCCGGGCGGCGGACACCTACGTCGTGGCGAGCATTGAGAAGATCGGGACCGTGGCCCCGTACTCGGTCAGGGCGCTGTCTCGAAGTTCGGAGGGCGGCCTCGGCGTCTCCATTAGAAGGCCCCCTGACCTGTCCGGGTGGTCGTCGAGGTACGCCTGGTCATGGGCGGGGTCCAGGTCCGGCGTGGCCAGTGGCTCCAGCGGTCCGCTCACCCAGTCCGGCTCTTGCGGGACCCCCGCTTTGCTGCCGATCTCGCCGCGTTCACCGGCAACACGGCAGAGTGGATCATGGAGGCGCCTGACTTCGGCGAGCCGATCTCCTCGTTGCCGAAGTTCTCCCAGGTGCAGTTCACCGGCGCACAGTGCAGCGGGCCCGGCGGAGCTAGCAGCGATCCTTCGCAAGGCGATGTCTGGACCGTATCTGGCTTCGGGAAGACGCTCACGGCGGTGACCCTGGCGACCGACGAGGTCACCGTCGATTTCACCGGCTGAGCGGAACCAACCTGCCCCACTGGTCTAAGGCAGCAGCGTGCCACGAGCTGGTGCTATTGACATGCCAGCGGCCTGGCGAGTACATGGCCGTAGAGCGATTGCGAAGGGGCCGCCCGACGGTTCATGCTCCAGCCGTAGATCGTGATCTTCATGAGAGCCATCTCGGAGAGTGGGCTAGCGGCGGTTCAGGTGAGTACTGCGCGGTCGCCGACGGAGATGGTGCCGCTGTCGATGACTTGTGCGTACGCGCCGAGGCACGGCTGAGTGCCGTGGCCGGGGACTGGGATGCGGTTGTCTTGGAGAAGCGTCCTGACCGCGTCGGTACGGCGTGGCAGAGCGCCGTGGGCGAGTGTAGGGACCGCGCACCGCGGTGTTGGAAGCATGATGCGCAGGCGCGCCCGGCCCATTGAGATGTCGCGCCCCGTCCAGTCGTTTTCGGCGAACGGTTTGCCGTTCGGGGTATCGACCACGATGTTGGGGCGGTAGCGGATCATTTCGGCACCTACGCGGGCAAGGGTGGCAGAGGTGATCAGGTGGACGGGGGCGAAGTCGACGAAGGTGGTGCCTGGTGTTCCCTGGGCGATCTCCAGCGTTTCGTAGGGGACGTCGGCGTTCTCACCGTTTTCGATGACGTCTTCGGGGGCGGGGCGTGCCAACATGGCTCGCTCGGGCCGTTCCCTGCTGAGGCGGACGTTGCGGCGCAGCAGCTCGGAGAGTACCCGCCCGGCGCTGCTGTCGGCGGCGATGGATGTTCCGTCGGGCAGGGTGATGCGCGGCGATCCGGTGTTCCACTGGGCGGCGAATGTCAGCAGTTCGCGCCACAGCTTGGGGTGCTTGGCGGAGGCGACCCGACCGGTCTGCTGGTCGATCACGGCCATCGTGCGGTCGCCTTCCAGGCCGCCAGCCGTGAGCATGACCGCCTGCAGGTCTTCACCGAGCATCGACTTGACCGGGTAGCGGCGGATCGCTGCCACGTTTCCGAGTTCGGCCACGATCGCTCCTTGCATCGATGGGACCTGGGATCTTAGAAATCAGCCACCGTGCCTGTACCGGATCTTCTCCAAGCTTGACATCACCTCGCGTATGGAACTGGCAGCTGTCGCCTGAAACGCTTTCGCACGATAAAGGCTGTCCTGCCCGCTGACGGGACATGAGACGTCGTCGTCATTACCCAAAGGCCGCGGCAAAGGCCCCAGCGGGCAGCCCCATGTATTGGTTTCGCCATGCGGCTGGTGACGCAGCCTTCGTTGCGGTGAGCCGATCGACCGTCCACGCCGGGGCTAGTTCAGGGTGACCACACTCAATTCTCAGTCGCGTGACCAGGATGTGAAGATCATTTTGGGGGCAGAATGCTGCTGGAGGGGCCGGCGCGAGCCTGCTGAGGCTTGTGATGCTAGCGCCCGGCCTGGTCAGGCCATGTTTCTTGGCGGATGGCGTAATCGTTTGGCTTGGGCGGCTGAGCCGGTCGCAGGCGACGAGCCGGGGGTGGCCACATGAGTTGGATCGACGTCCCGGGCGGACGGGTCTGGTACGAGATCGTCGGCGCTGAATGTCCGTCTGGTTTGCCCGTTCCTGCGGCAAGCGGGCTGCGCTAGCCTGGCAGCTTTGTGAGCTGCGGACCACGGGAGACTTGTTGCCTGATCAGTATCGGTTCTCGGCGGTAGACGCGCTGGCCGCGGAATTCCAGCGTCAGGGCGGGCAGCCGGGCCTGGCGTACGGGGTCGTCGCCAATGGTCGGCTGGTGCACGAGGGGGGGCTGGGGGAGCGCTGGCTGGGCGGCCCTAGCCCGGACGCGGCGACGGTGTTCCGGATCGCGTCAATGACTAAGAGCTTCACCGCCGCGGCGATCCTGGCGTTGCGTGACGACGGCGCGCTGGGGCTGGACGACCCGGCCGTGGCGTATGTCCCGGAACTGGCCGGCCTGCCGCCGGCGACCGCCGACTCGCCGCCGGTCACGATCCGCAACCTGCTCACGATGACGGCGGGTTTCCCGACCGATGACCCGTGGGGGGACCGGCAGCAGGGACTGCCGCTGGCGGAGTTCACGGCTCTACTGGGAAGTGGCGGGCTGCGGTTCGCCTGGGCACCGGGCACCCGGTTCGAGTATTCGAACCTGAGCTATGCCATCCTCGGCCTGGTCATCGCCACGGTCTCGGGCCGCTCCTACCCGGAATTGGTCACCGAGCGGCTGCTCCGCCCGCTCGGCATGACCAGCACCGGGTTCGAGGCGTCCGGATTCCCGGCAGGCCGGCTGGCCCGCGGGTACCAGCGCAGCGGGGACCGGTGGGACCAGCTGCAGCCGGACCCGTGCGGCGCGTTCGCCCCGATGGGCGGGATCTTCAGCTGCGTGACGGATCTGGCCCGCTGGGTGAGCGGGTTTGGGGCCGCGTTCCCGCCGGGGACCGGAGAGGACGGCTCCGGGCTCGGCGGCACCGAGGGCGGGCACAGCGGAGCCGGGGCAGGCGATTCGGGGCAGCATGCGCTGCGGCAGGCGACCCGGCGAGAAATGCAGCTGCCGCAGGTGTCGCTGGGGTCGGGCCTGCTGGTCAGGTTCCCGGGCGACCCGGGCATTACCGGGCCGGCGAGCTACGGGCTCGGCCTGTTCGTGGAGGAGCACCCGGCCTGGGGCCGGATCGTCCAGCACACCGGCGGTTATCCCGGGTTCGGTAGCAACATGCGCTGGCACCCCGCCACTGGGCTGGGCGTGATCGTGCTCGCGAACAGCACCTACGCCGGCGCACCCGGGCTCGCCGCGCAGATGCTGATTGCCCTGATGCGGCAGCACCCCGCTGCGGCCGTGCCTGGCATGGCAGGGAAGGTCGCCGGGCCGGCACCGGCGCCTGGCGGGCCCTGGCCGCAGACGCGGCAGGCACAGCGGGAGATCATGGGGCTGCTGCGATCCTGGGATGACATTGCAGCCGCGCGCCTATTCACCCCGAACGTCGATCGGGACCAGCCGTTGCCGGAGCGCAGGCATGCCATCGAGCTGCTGCGGGAGCGGATCGGCGAGTTCGCTGAGCACCCGGAGCGGCCGCCAGAGTTCGAGTCGCCCGCGCACTGCCGCTGGTGGCTGGTGGGCGAGCGCGGCGTGGCGGCCGCAGAGATCCGGCTCAGCCCGGAGCGCAGCCCGCGGGTGCAAGCGCTGGCCGTCGCGGTCCCGCCGGCCCCGGGATCGCCGCTGGCAGACGCGCTCGGATCCCTGCTTTCGCTGCTGAACGGGGATATCGCGGGCTGGCCGCCGTCCTTGCCGATAGTCGGCTCGCTGGACAGCGAGAGGCTGGTCCGGCAGTTCCGGATGGCTGCCGCCTGGGCAGGCCGCTGCCGGCTGGGCGCGCTGCGGGCCGGGAACGGGGAGACCGCCGCCACCACCGAGATCGATGGCGAGACCGGTCGGCTCGTGCTGGCGATCAGCATCGACCCCGCCGCCCCGCTGCTGCACCAGGTGGATCTCTTCGTGCAGCCATAACGTCCCCGGCGACGGTCGGCCACATCCATCCTGGCGGCTCCGTGCGATCCGCGCTGGCGCACCGAGGCCGGGCTGGAGCTGGTCGGGCCGCGCTATTTCGGCTACGACTACGATTACGTGCCGATCTGACCGCGGGACAGCGGCGCAGTACGGTGCCTGGCGCCATCGGCCCGAATGAAAGAAGGGGCAGTCCATGTCTGCAGGGTTTCGCGCATGACGGCCGGTGATCCGGAGGTCGGTCGCCTGTTCACCAACGGCAAGGTCTTCACCGGGAACGGCGAGGACGACTTCGCCTCCGCCTTCCGGGTCCGCGGCGACCGCGTTGTCTGGGTCGGCGACGAACCGGAGGTACTCGGCGAGAATTCCGTCGACCTCGGCGGGCGCACCGTCATTCCCGGCCTGCTGCTCCTGCCCGATGGCCAGGTCCACCCCGACACGCACACGTCATGCCCATGGGCAATTACGTGATCGGGGTGAGCAATTACGTGATCGCTATCCGCTCAACCCTGGGGAATTCTGTGATCGTCCACAGCCAGCTTCGCCGTGCTCGACCGAGATGTGTTCACCGTGCCGCCGGAGGAGATCGACCAGGTGCAGGTCGCCGAGACCTGGGTGGGCGGGGAGCTCGCCTACGAGATCACGGCGGGCGCGCACTGAGCAGCGGGCGGGTGGGTGTCGGCGGCGCGGTGGCGCAGCCGTCACCCGCTGGCCGAGGCCGGACCTGGCTACACGTGCGCCGCGGCGGCCGGCACTTTCGTGTCGGCCAGCTCCTCGGCCAGGCGACCCAGACCAGGGACAGGTCGCCCCGGTCGATGTTCAGCGGCGCCATGGACGATATCGATCGGTTCCTGGGCGCTCATCTGCTCGCCAATGATCGGGTTGCGGTCGAAGATCCGTGCTACACGGGGGTGCTGAACTTGCCCATCTGCGACGGATCCTGCGCCAGTACGAGACCCACCACAATCAGCACCGGCCTCACCGGTCGCTGGACTCCGCGGCGCCGCTGAAACCGCTACCCGAACCTGTCCAACTTGAGCAGCACCGTGTCCGAAGGCACCCTCGTGTCGGTGGCATGATCACCGAATACCGGCTGGTCGCATGACATGGACGAGGTTCTCGGCACTCACACCCAGCCAGTCAGCCTCGTCCTGCTGTCGATCGGCGCGAGAGCCACACCCAATCGAAAGGAGAGCCGTCCCATGCCAAACGAGTCGAAGGCATCATCTGTGGCGTCGACGGTGGCGAGCGAGGTCGATGCTGAGTCGCCGACCCCGTCGATCCCGCGCTCTAGCCTCGATGTTCGTGATCTCGAGTTATCCGGCGGTGGCTGCGTCCGGCTGCTGATCTCAGCGCCTGGGTACGGCTCCCGGCCCGGCTCTCGCGCCGGGTGGACAGGTTCCGCTGGCCCTGCGTTTCAATCTCCCGTGCCAGCCTCAGCACCACCGACCGGACGTCGCCGCCCATCGGCGGCCGGCCCGGACCTTCCCTGGCGTGACCAGCTCGCCCACGGGTGGGCGATGTTGCGATGACTGCGCAAGATCGTGCCCGGTCTCTGACACGACTGAGCTGACGGTACCCAGAGGACGCCAGCCGGCCGGTGCAGCACGGCCTGGCCTGTCAGGCTGGCCACTTGCTACGTGCGTAGCTATACGGCTACACTCGTTTTATGGGCGCTATCCCGGCACGTGATCTCCGCAACCACACGGCCGAGGTGCTGCGACGCGTGGAGTCGGGCGAGGAGATCGAGGTCCTGAAGGACAACCGCCCGGTAGCAAAGATCATCCCGCTGTCGCGGCGCCGGCAGTGGCTGCCCGCCGCGGAGATCGGTCATGAACTCGCCCGGCTGGGTCCTGATACCACTGGGCTGGCTGACGAACTGCGGGCGGTCCTGACTGAGACGACGGACGATCTGCCGTGGTGAGGGCCCAGCGAGCGCTGGCCGACACGTCAGTGTTCATCGGCCTGGAGGCCGCGCGATTCGATGTCGGCAGGTTCGCGGACTTTGAGTGGGGCATCTCGGCGATCACGCTGGGGGAACTGCGGCTCGGCGTCTTGCAGGCCAAGGACCCGGAGACCGCATCCCGGAGGCTGTCGACATATCAGCTCGCTCAGCGTCTCGAGGCGCTGACCGTGGACGAGGCCGTCTCGGAGGCCTGGGCGCTGCTGGTGTCGCGGCTTCGCGCGGAAGGCCGGAAGGTGCCGGTCAACGACAGCTGGATCGCGGCCACGGCAATCGCCCATCAAGTCCCGGTCGTGACGCAGGATTCTGACTACGACGCCATGCCCGACGTGCAGGTCATCAAGATCTGATACGCGAGTCAGGCAATGGGTGCCGTGTGGATCAGGAGTCGGCCACTGGCTGGTTGTGTAACAAGATCAAAGTGAGTGCCAGATTGAGTGGCAAAACCGTGCTCGCGAGGGCCTAACTCAAGCTAGTGAGCGCTCGCGTGCGCTCGTGTACTTCGAGGTCAGCGCCGCCTTTCTGCAGCGACGAAACTCGACGGGGGTTCATGGCAAGGAGAAGGTCTACGGTTCGATTCCGTAAGAGGGCTCCAGGTTGTGACGACTTTTCGAACTTAGAACCGAGTACCTCACCTGCCGCGAGTGGCACTTTGAGTGGCACGACCCTTCGTTGACCCGCTGGCCTTCTATCCCTTTAGTCACATTTGGTAGTCCGTGGAAAGACCGGCAAGGCGCTTATCCCGATTAACTTGACCGGAGCGGTTCCCGCGCATCGAACAGGTGCGAGGTTCTTCGTGAGCGAGAGATCGCATGAGCAGGCGCGCTTGTCGGACGCGTCCTGCGCGACGCCGCGACCCCCGCTGCCAGGCGGTGGCAGCGCATTCCGCTCTTCCTGCACTTGCGAGCGATCAAGCCATGAGCATGAGCAGACCAGCAGTGCGTGGTAACGGAAACGTCTGACGCAATGAGTGATTCCGCGCAGCGGCCAAGCATCGGCCTCTCGGTGACCGATCAGGCGTCCTTCTGATACGCGGCTACGAGCGGATGTCCAGCGATTCGTGCTGGGTTACTCTGCGCTGATGGAACCATACCCAGGCGTGTTCGTTTCGAGCTTGTCGGCCACATCGTGGGAGCCAGACCCAGAGGTCGGCGGTGAGATGCTCGCGACGCTCGCGCATCCACTACCCACCGGCCATCGACGGTCATCCATCGGTTCCTGGCGTGACGCACGCACTGAAAGGTACTTCACCCGCTCGAACGGGAGAAACGGTGGAAGTGGCCGAGATTCCGGACCGCCGGGTGCTAACGACGCACCTTGGACCCGTGGTTCTTCAAGAACTGATCCAGCGCCTCGCGGAGGATGTAAGAAACGCTCTTGCCGACTGACTTGGAGTAGCTCTGAAGCTCCTTCATCTGATCATGCCGAATGCGCGTGGAGACCTGCGGAGAACGCTTTGCCGCCCCGGATAGCGGCGGCCGGCCCGCCTTCCGGCGGACCTGCGCATTGATGGCCTCGGCAACGCCATTAGTCAGGCGCGTGCCGTCAGCCAGGCGCACGTCGGCTCGGTCAAGGTCAACATCGGGACCGATCTTGGTTTTACGGCTGATGGCCGGCGGCTTGCGCCTAGGCCCCTGCGTCGGCATGGCGTTCATTTCCTCCCTCCCCGCTTCCTCAGCTTCTTCGCCGTCTTGCCCTTGTTGAGGCTCGTCGGCATAGCGTGGATCACCAGCCAGCTGTCAACGCCGTTCTCGGTGACGTCCACGATGATGACCTCCAGCTCCTGCCCGCCCTCGTCTCGCCCCAGGTAGAAGTAGCCAGGCCCCCTGTCGGTCTGTATCTCCTCAGGCTCGCAGCTCCCGGCCACGTACAGCACTGACTCATCCGACACGCCATGCCTTCGCGCCGCAGTGCTGAACCTGACCTCCTCCACAGGGCAATTATGTCTGACACAACCTCACTCAAAGGTATTCCCAGGTCATGTGCGCGGCAAGCCCAAATGAATCAAAACGGACACTCAAGTGGAAAGACTGCAAATATGTACTTGCGAGGTAGCCAAAGTCCCGCCTGGCGCTCACGAAGGCTGGCCATGGACCGGACGGAACTCCAGCCCGCCGATCTCTCGCTGACCTGGAACCCGCCTTTGCAGTCTGGCTTACTTCGACCGTAGCCGGCTCCAGACGGCGGGCGAACCCGATCATATGCGCCGGGGCTGTACCGGTCGAGCATTCGCGCGGTGTCGGCGTAGTCGCGGGCCTCGACCCGGCTGGCCACCGCGCAGACTTTGCCGCCGGACCACGTCCTCCACGGCCAGGACCGGGCCGACGAAGAGTTCGCTGATGCTGTGAACTAACTCGACCGCGTCGCGCCCGCCCCCATGCCGCGGAGGAGCTTCGGCGGTTTAGACCGACCACGG
>JASHQP010000137.1 GCA_030039095.1 Streptosporangiaceae bacterium | reverse complement strand
GCCGCGCAGGCGGTGGCCATGGTGCGAGCCGGGCTGGGCTGGCTGGCGACCGCCGACACCGCCTCCCTGCCGACCACGATCCAGGCCGAGGCTTTGCGGGGCCTGGAGCAGGCCGCGTCGATGCACGTCGCGGCGCGGTCGCGAGTGCTGGACGCGTTTCACGCCCAGGCCGGATACGAAGACGACGGCCAAGGCTCGGCACGTACCTGGCTGAAGTGGCAGACCCGGATCACCGGCGCCGCCGCCTATGGCGCGATGGCCTGGATGCGGCGCCTGGGCGCCCACCGCACGGTCGGTGACGCCCTGGCGGCGGGGCAGTTGTCGGAGTCGTGGGCGCGGCAGATCTGTGACTGGACCGACCCGCTGCCCGCCGACGTCCGAGCCGACGCCGATGAGTTCCTGCTGACGGCGGCAGCCAACGGTGCGGAGCTTCGTGACCTGGCCACGATGGCCGAGGCGATCCGCCGCCAGTGCGCCGCCCCGGACACCGACGGCGATGACGGGTTCACCCACCGGTCGGTGCACCTGGATGCCACGTTTGAGGGTGCGGGGAAGCTGGACGGCAACTTGAGTCCGCAGTGCACCGCCGCCCTGCAAGCCGTCCTGGATGCGCTCGGCAAGCGCCGCGGCCCCGAAGACGACCGGACCAAGGGCCAGCGGCTGCACGACGCGCTCGAAGACGCGTGCCGGCGGCTGATCGCCTCGGGGTGCTTGCCGGACCGGGCGGGGCAGCCGACACAGATCGTGCTGCACATGGACCTGGACCGGCTCCGCGGCCTGCCCGGCGCTCCCGGAGCCGAGGCCGCCTGGGCTGGGCAGGCCACCGCCGGGCCCGGTGATGACTGCGACGCCCAGATCGTCCCGATGGTCACCGGCCGCGTCGACCCCGATGTGCTGGACCGCCTCGCCGCCGCCCTGCTGCACGGCACCCCCGCCACACCGGGTCTGCCCGGCCCTGGCGCTATGGCGGCCTTCGCCGCCGCCTGCGGTCCCGCCACCCACGGCCAGCCCGCCGGCAGCGACGCCGACCTAGCCCGGCGGGCGCGGGCCGAACGGGCCGCCCGGCAGATGATCGTCAAAGCTGCCGCGGACCTGCTGTCCGGGCCCGCCGGCCTCGCCGCCTACCTGCGCACCCGGCTCACCCCGGACACGGTCGCGTCGGTCAGCCTGCCCCTGGACGTCGGCACGGCGATCGAGTCCATCCCGGTGTACCTGCGGCGGGCGGTCGCGGTGCGCGACCGGGGATGCCGGTTCCCGGGCTGTGACCAGCCGGTCGCGGCGTGCCAGCCGCATCACGTCATCCCCCGCGCCCAGGGCGGCCCGACCTGCCTGGCCAATTTGCTGCTTTTGTGCGTGTTCCATCACCTGATCGCGATCCACCGGTGGGGATGGGGCATCGTGCTGCACCCCGACGGCACCGTCACCGCCACCAGCCCCGACGGCGACAGGACTCTGCACAGCCACGGGCCACCACCCGCCGCTGCCGCCTGACTGCGGCGCGTTAGGGGATGTGAGTGTGTGACGGTGGCGAGGCACCGATCCTGGGCGCACACGTGGCGGTGCTCTCGCCGTCCCCGCGAAGATCGGCCAGATGGGCGCGGTCGAGCGCGATCCTCGCCGGAACGCGACGTCAACGCCGCCGGCAGGTGCTCGATCAGGAACGCCAGCGACTCGTGCACGCGAAGCGAGCCGATCAGGTTGTAGTCGTCGGGGAACAGCAGGACGTCCTCGCCTGCGGGCTGGGCGGCGATGTCGTTGATCACCGCCGTCACGACACCGCGAAAGGACCGCGGCGCTGGCGGACCGAGGAGTTCGGCTACCCGCCCGACGATCCCGGGCCGCGTGCCCGGCACGTGAAGCTTGGTGGCCAGCAGCACGTCGCGCTCGGAGCCGACACTCACCCCTGTCATTCTAGATTCCAGCCCGGGTTCCCACCTTTGGGTGACGCCGAGCGGGGCAGCGGCCTTAACCGTCTGCCAGAGGACTAATTCCATTCTCCAGGCCACAACGATCTTGGGAGGACCCGATGTCTGATGCGCTCGCCAGGCTGCGGGCAGACGTCAGCCGCGACGACGTGCTGCGCGCGATGCAGGAGTACGACCAGCTAGGGGCGGAGCAGTTCTACTCGAAGCACGGCTTCGGCCCCACCACAACGTATGACCTGGTGTGGCAGGAGCGCCGTTACCCGCCGAAGGCGATCCTGGGCACCGCCTACGAGTTCGCCACCGGCCAGCGTCTCGCCTCGGGCGACTTCGAGGGCGGGAAGTCCGGTGCCGTGGCGGTGCTAGGAAAGCTGGGGTTCACGGTCGAGCACAAGCCATGATCAGCGCCTGACGACATGCGTGTTCGCGCCGGCGCGCAGATCCCACCCGAAGGTCCACCCTCGGGTGACGCCAGCCAAGAAAAGGGCCCGTAATGTCCCGGTGAACAGCCGCGCCACGCGGGACAGCTCTCTCACCGAAAGGTCCGTCATGCCCGAGCGACCGATCATCGTCTTCGATGTCAACGAGACCCTGATGAACCTCGACGGGATCACCCCCGTCTTCGACCGCATCTTCAGCGACCCCGCGGCGATGCGGCTGTGGTTCGCCAACCTGATCACCTATTCCGAGGCGCTGACGCTCGCCGACGTCTACGTCCCGTTCACCGACATCGGCGGTGCGGTGCTCCGGATGCTCGCCGCGACCCGCGACGTCACGGTCAGCGACGCCGACGCCGCCGATCTCACGAACCGGTTCGCCACGATGCCGCCCCACCCCGAGGTGCCCGCGGCCCTGCGCCGGCTGCGCGACCACGGCTTCCGGCTGTTCACGCTCACCGACAACACGCTGCAGATCTCCGGGCGGCAGCTGGAACACGCCGGCATCATCGATCTGTTCGAGCGGCGCTTCAGTGTCGACGAGACCGTGAAGCGGCACAAGCCCGCACAGGAGGCCTACCACTCGGTGGCAACCGCGCTGCAGATCGAACCGGGCAGCATCTGCCTGCTCGCTGCCCACGTCTGGGACACGATCGGCGCTCAGTCGGCGGGCTGGCAGGCCGGGCTCATCCTGCGCGAGGGCAACGCCCCGCTCGACGTCGGCCCGCAGCCGGACTACATCGGCAAGGACCTCGATGCGATCGCCGACCAGCTCATCGGGCGGTACCCGCAATGACGCCCGCCCGCCGGTAAGTCCGAGCGGCCGGCAGACCATACCACTGCTGCTGAAACGAGCCGTGTCGCGGCGTTGACCGCTGGGTCACGGCTCGCTAGCGTTCGCTGGAACGTGTTTCAATTCACTCGCGGGCACCCGCCGATGCGAGCCACTGCCCGGCGAGGAGGCCGTCATGACCGCGCCGCCGGCGCAGCAGCCACTCACCGAGACGCGCAAACTGACGGTCAGCGAGCGCAGCGTCGACGAGCTGACCGCGGCGCTGCAGGGCTGGCTGGACGACCGGGCGGCCGGCCAGCGGCACACGGTCACCGACGTCCACGTACCGGGCAACGGAGGGCTGTCCAGCACGTCCGTGCTGTTCCAGGCCTGCTGGCCCGACGAGGACGGGTCCGGCCGGGGCGGCGCCTACGTCGCGCGGATGGCGCCCGAGGCGAGCGCTGTGCCGGTCTTCCCTCGCTACGATCTGCCCCGCCAGTTCGACGTGATCAGCCGCGTGGCCGCACTCTGCGACGTGCCGCTGCCGACACTGCGCTGGAACGAGCCGGATGGCGGGCCGCTCGGCACCCCGTTCTTTGTCATGGACCGGGTGGACGGCCGGGTTCCGCTGGACAACCCGCCGTATGTGTTCACCGGATGGCTGCTGGACGCCACGCCGCAGGAGCGCACGGCGCTGCAACGTTCCAGCGTCGCGGTTCTGGCGAAGCTCCACGCGATTCCGAACGCCGCGGCGGCGTTCCCGATGCTGCGCCCCCCGGCCGGCCAGGACGCGCTACGGCACCACGTCGCCCAGCAGCGCGCCTACTACCACTGGGCGCTGGCCGACGACGGCATCCGGGTTCCGATCATCGAGCGGAGCTTCGGCTGGCTCGAGCGCCACTGGCCGCACGTGACCGGGTCCGCGGTCCTGAACTGGGGCGACTCCAGGATCGGCAACATCATCTACCGCGGTTTCGAGCCGGCCGCCGTGCTCGACTGGGAGATGGCCGCGCTCGGCCCGCGTGAGCTCGACGTCAGCTGGTTCTTGTTCTTGCACCGCTTTTTCCAGGACATCGCGGAGTTCTTCGAGCTCGAGGGCCTGCCGGATTTCCTGCGCCGGTCCGAGGTGGAGCGGTGCTACCAGGAGCTGAGCGGCAGCTCGCTGCGGGACATGGACTTCTATCTCACCTACGCCGCGCTGCGGCATGCGATCGTGATGGGCCGCATCAAGCGGCGGATGATCCACTTCGGCGAGGACGAGGTGCCCGCCGATCCGGACGACTACGTGATGCACCGGGCCAGCCTGGAGAAGCTGCTGGCAGGCACCTATCGATGGGACTGAGACCTGTGCCGATTCCGCTCGATGAATACCCGGTGCACCAGACGCCGCTGCCCATGGACCGCGTGGCCAGCAGCGACCGGAACTTCTACGACCGGAGCTACTTCAACGCGTACGACCGGACCGGGGAGATCTTCCTGGTCACCGGCCTCGGGGTGTACCCGAACCTGGGCGTGATCGACGCGTACGCCGCCGCGCGAATCGGCGGCCAGCAGTGGAGCGTGCGGTTTTCCGACGCGCTTGGAGAGCGCAGCCTCGAGCAGAAGGTCGGCGGCTACCAGATCGAGGTCGTCGAGCCGCTGCGCCGGCTACACCTCAGCTGCGCATCACCGGACGGCGGCATCGAGTTCGACCTCGCGTGGACGGCCGCGTTCCCGGCGGTACAGGAGGAGCCGCACCTGCTGCTGTCCGGGTGCAGGCCGATCCTGGACGCCTCCCGGTTCTCCCAGGTTGGGAGCTGGAACGGACGGCTCCGGGTTGGTCAGCGCGACTTCAGCGTCACGGGCGACCGGTGGGGCGGCGTCAGGGACAGGTCCTGGGGGATCCGCCCGGTCGGTGAGCCGGAGCCGCCGGGCCGGGCGGCGGCCGAGCCGCTGGAGGGATTCTGGTGGCTGTACATGCCGCTGCGGTTCGGGTCCTGCTCGGTCATCGTGATCCTGCAGGAAAACCCGGACGGCCACCGGACGCTGAACGACGCCAGGCGGGTGTGGCCGGACGGACGGATCGACCAGCTCGGCTGGCCCCGGGTGGAGATCGGCTACCGGGCCGGCACCCGCCACCCGGAGTCGGCCCGGGTCCACCTCACCGACGGCTCGGGTAACCCGCTGACCGTCGGGGTGGAGACGCTGACCTCGGTGCCGCTGCATGTGGGCGCCGGCTACAACGGCGACCCGGACTGGTCGCACGGCCGGTGGATGGGCCGCAAGTGGAGCGCCTCGTCCGTGTACGACCTCACCGACCCGCAGGTGGCGGCGCGGATACCGTTCGGCGTGACCGACCACCTCGCCAGGGCCCGGCTGGACGGCGAGGAGGGATGGGGGATGTTCGAGCACGCCACCATGGGCCGTCACGACCCGACCGGGTTCGCTGACTGGGCGTCGGTCGCTCCCTGACGGCCGGTGTCACAGCACCTGCACAAGGTCACGGAAACAAGCGGAAACAAGCGGGGCAAACCACACGTGGCGCTACACGCGTGGCGCGGGGGAGCTCTCCGGCTGGACAAACCCGGTGCGTCTCTGGCGCCGCGCTGAAGTCCAGCGTTCGGTGCAGGCTTCCGGGTCCCTGCAGTACCACCGGATGTCGTCGCACGCCGCGCCGCCGTCGGCCAGCATCTGGCTGCTGTACTGGCGGATGCCGCACAGCCAGCAGAAGACGACATCGTCATCGAGCGCGAGAGCGTTCGCAGCCAAGGGAATGCG
Source organism: Streptosporangiaceae bacterium (assembly GCA_030039095.1). The sequence goes on along the minus strand of JASHQP010000137.1, from coordinate 1,710 downwards.
TCTCGTGTCAGCCATCAATGCCTCACCTCCGGAGCGACCTCGCTATCCCCCACCCGGCCTGGAGATGAGCACCAGCCAGCCCGGTCTCGCAGCTGGTCCGACAACCGCTCCCTGGTTCAACAACCGCTCCCTGGCATGGTAGCCCGCAAAGCGATGCCGTCCAGCGATACCGCCTGTTACCGGATGACGAGGACGCTGCCGCGGCGCGGGACCAGCTCGCCGATCACCGGTGCTCCCGGCAGCTCACCGGCCACGAGCAGCCCGCCCGAGGTCTGCGCGTCGGCGAGCAGGAGCAGGTCCTCCTCGGCCACGCCGCCGGTGTCGGTGTGCGGCAGCACCCAGTCCAGGTTGCGCCGGCTGCCGCCGGGCATGTACCCGGCCGTCGCCGCCTCCCGCGCCCCCTCGATGAACGGCACCGCCGCGTGGTCCACCACCGCGGTCACCCCGCTGGCCCTGGCCAGCTTGAACAGGTGGCCGAGCAGGCCGAAGCCGGTCACGTCGGTCGCGCACCCGATCCCGGCCGCGAGGGCCAGCCGGCTGGCGTCCGCGTTCAAGGTGGTCATCACGTCGATCGCCGCGGCGCTCGTCCGACCCGTCGCCTTGTGCCAGGCGTTAAGGACGCCGATGCCGAGCGGCTTGGTCAGGCTCAGCGGGAGGCCCGGCTCGCCGGCGTCGATCCGCAGCAGGGTGGCGGGGTCGGCGGTGCCGGTCACAGCCATGCCGTACTTGGGCTCGGGGTCGTCGATGCTGTGCCCGCCCGCCACGTGACAGCCCGCGGCCCGGCCGGTGTCCAGGCCGCCGCGCAGCACCTCGGCCGCCAGCTCGGCCGGGAGCTTGTCGCGCGGCCAGCCGAGCAGGTTGACCGCGACCAGCGGCTCGCCGCCCATCGCGTAGATGTCGGAAAGCGCATTGGTCGCCGCGATCCGCCCGAACGTGTACGCGTCGTCCACCACCGGCGTGAAGAAGTCGGCGGTGACGATCACCGCCATGGACGGGCCGACGCGGACCACGGCGCCGTCGTCGCCGTTCTCGACCCCCACCAGCAGGTCCGTGCCCGGCCCGGCGGGCGCGCCGGGCACGACGGGCGCGCCGGGCACGACGGGCGCGCCATGCCCGAGCAGCTCTATCGTCTCCTCGAGCTCGCCGGGCGGGATCTTGCAGGCGCAGCCGCCGCCGTGCGCGTACTGGGTGAGCCGGACGCCGTTCGTGTTGGCCATACCGGCCAATCTAGTAGCGTCGGCCGAGGAGGCGTCCGGGTGCCTGGTGGCCCCCCCGGTCTTCAAAACCGGTGTGCGGCGCTCAGCGTCGCAGGCGGGTTCGATTCCCGTCCGCCTCCGCCACTCCCTCGAGCGCCCGGCGCAGGCCGCGGCGTATGGTCGCGGGTGTGGACCGGCGACGGCAGGTGCCCAGGACCGACGTGGTGCTCGCCGACCCGCGTCTCGTTGCGGCGCGGGAACTGCTGGGCGGCACGCTGGTCAAGGCGGCGGTGACCCGGGCGCAGGATCTGGCGCGGTCGGGGGCGATCAGCCCGGCGGAGGTGGCCGACGCCGCTGCGGCGGCGCTGCCCCGGACCGCCGCCAGCCTGACCCCGGTGATCAACGCGACCGGCGTTGTCGTGCACACGAATCTCGGCCGGGCGCCGCTGTCGGCGGCCGCGCGTGAGGCGGTGCAGGCCGCGGCCGGCTGCACGGACGTGGAGTTCGACCTCGG
>JASHQP010000136.1 GCA_030039095.1 Streptosporangiaceae bacterium | reverse complement strand
CGGTCTCAGTGGCCTCGGCCAGCCCGCGCGGCGTGACCGAGATATCGCCATGGTGTGACTCGACCTCGCCGTGCCGGAGCAGCAGCAGCCGCCGCGGCGGCTGGCCGTCGGCGGCGGGCCCGATGCCGGGTTGCGGCTCAGGCATCGATCGTTTCGTAGGTGCTGACCTGTCGCTCGGCGAGGTACTCGATCGCGTTGCCGAACACGTGCTGCCGGAAGTGCTCGCTGGCCTTGTGGTCCTCGTAGCCGGAGGCATCGGTGTACTGCTCGTACAGGAAGAACGTCCCGGGGTTCTCGGGGGACACCTGGGCCTGGTAGAAGAGATTCTTGGGCTCGGCGCGGGACAGCGGGGTCATGGTCTTGATGATGTCCAGGATGCGCTTTTCCTCTCCCGGCTTTGCCTTCCAGATTGCCGCCACGACAAATGCCATCGGCCGTTCCCTTTCCCTGGTGGTAGGTCAGGCACGCGCCCGCGGCCCGACGGTGTTGCGCAGGACGCCGATGCCGTCGGCCTGCATCTCGATCTGGTCCCCCGGCTGCAGCCAGCGGTCGAGCTCGATCCCCGACCCGCCCGCGGCGGTGCCAGAGCCGAGCACGTCACCGACGCGCAGGGTCAGGTCCTGGGCGGCATAAGCGATCATGTCCGCAAAGGTATGGTGCATGTTCCTGGTGGTGTCACTGCCCCAGACCTGGCCGTTGACACGGACGGTCAGTCGCAGGTCCGCCGCGTCGATCTCATCCGGCGTGGCGATGCATGGGCCAAGGACATTGGAGCCGTCCCAGTCCTTGGCCTTGGACGGCCCCATGCCCACCGGCAGCTCGCGGCGCTGGGTGTCCCGCGCGGACAGGTCGTTCCAGATCGTGTAGCCGAACACGTAGTCGAGGGCGCGCCCGGCCGGGATGTCCCTGCCCTCCCGCCCGATGACGGCCGCCAGTTCGAGCTCGTGGTCGAGCTGCTCGCTGTACGAGGGCCACGGGATCACCTCGTCGGGGCCGATCACGGTGTCCGGCAGCCCCTTGTAGTAGGCGGGTACCTGGTACCACTCGTCGGGGATCTCCCGGCCCAGGCGCTTGAACGAGTTGAGCAGGTGGCCTTCGAAGGTGAGGAAGTCGCGCAGGCTGCGCGGGCGCAGCGGGGCCCGCAGCCGGGCTGCGGTTACCGCACCGCCCGCGCGCACCGGCGCGCCGGCCTCGATGAACGCGACCATGTCGCCATTGAACCCGGCGTCGATGACCTGGTCGCCATCGAGGAAGCCCACCCGCTGCGCGCCCTTCGCCTCATACGTCACATACCTCATCGTGATCTCCTCACACCGTTGTGACAGGACGGGATTGGAGCAGGAACAGCGTGCCGTCGGCGTCGTACGCCCATTCGATGTCCTGCGGGCCGCCGTGCAGGTGGGCCAGGCGCTGGCCGTGCTCGGCGAGTTCCGCGCACTCCGGCGCCGTCAGCACCGGCTCGGCTAGGACGCGGCTGCGCTTGACGACGCCCTGATGGTCCAGAACGTAGTGGTCCGGAGTGAGCTCCCCAGAGACCACGCTCTCGCCCAGCCCGAGCGCGGCCTCGATGACCATGCGGTCCCGGCGGCCGTGCACCGGGTCGACGGTGAACATGACCCCCGACTTCGCCGAGTCGATCATTTGCTGTACGACGATGGCCATGGCCACGTCGTCCATGGACCCCTTCTCCTGTCGGTAGAAGACCGCCCGGTCGGCGAAGAACGACAGCCAGCACTCGACCACGCGGTGCAGGACCTCGTCGAGCCCGGGCACATTCAGGAACGTCTCCTGCTGGCCTGCATAACTCGCCCCTGCTGAATCCTCGGCGCACGCCGAGGACCGCACGGCGACCGGCCCGGCCAGGGTGGCGTGACACCGGGCGATCTCAGCCTCGGGCGGGCGGGCGCCGGCCACGAGCGCCCGGGCCTGCTCCAGGTCGCCGGCGGCGATGTGCCCGCGCAGCGCGGCCTGGTCGACGGCGACCGCGAACGCGGCCGAGGTGATGACGAATCCGGGCGGCACCGGCATGCCCGCCGCGTTCATGGCTGCCAGGCTGGCCCCCTTGCCGCCGCTCAGCGCCGCGTTCTGGCACCGGGGATCGGCGAACGAGAGCACGAGGGGCGGCCCGGTCACGGGGTGGGAACGCTCTCGGTGAGGACGTCGACCCGGCCCAAGGAGCCGTTGACCCGGACCCGGTCGCCAGTCCTGATCCGCCGGGTGGCGTCCGAGGTTCCCACCACGGCCGGGATGCCGAACTCGCGGGAGACTACGGCCGGGTGCGAGGCCATGCCGCCGGCGTCGGTCACCAGCCCGGAGATCCTGGTGAACAGCACCACCCAGGCCGGGCTCGTCATCCGGCAAATGACGATCTCGCCCTTCTGCACGGAGTCGAATTCGGCGGGGGAAAGCACGACGCGGGCCAGGCCTTCGGCCACGCCGGCCGAGGCCGGCAGGCCGGCCACCTGGGCGACGTGCTCCGGCGGCGGGCGATGCAGCTTCTCGGGAAACCCCCACAGCGCGAGGTACGGGAACGCGACGGCCTCGGGGGATGCCGTTCCGGCCCAGTCGCGCGGGCGCACCTCGTAGGCGGCTTCCCGCTCGTCCCGGCGGTCGGAGACCAGCGTGGTCACGTCGCCAGCGAAGCCGCCCGCCATCAGCACCCGCAGTTCGTTGTACCTCAGATACATAACGTCCTCAGGGTCAGCGAGCACGCCGGCCGCGACGAGCTTGCGGCCGATGGCGATGAGGACGAGCCGGACCCGGGCGTTGGTGCCCTGGTCGATGTAGAAGTGGTGATCGGGGGTGAGCGGGTTCATCCGCAGGCTCAGGTCCAGGGCCCGGGCCAGCCCGTCGCGGGCCTCGCCTGCGGGAACGCCGTCCATTACCTCGGCCTTGGCCGCCTCCAGGTCCTCTGCCACCGCGCGCAACTCGGCCGGGAAGTCGTAGTCGGCCTCCAGGTAGCCGCGGACCGCCTCGATGATCGGGATCGGGTTCTCTCGCCAGGTGACGAACGAGAACTCGTGCGCCCACATGGACTTGTATCCGAAGGCCTGCTGGTAGGGCGCGATCCGCTCGCCGAGGAACGCCCGGCCTGCCTCGGTGGCCTCCAGCGCACGCAGCACGTCCTGGGCGGTCGGCCGCTGGAACTCCTTGGCCACCGGGCCATTCTCGGCCCTGACCCATTCCTTGATCTGCCACAGCTCCTTGATGGAGTCCCAGTTGCGGTTCTCGGTCGAGCTCTGCAGACGGCCCATGAGCGCCGAGTGGTCGCCCTCGCCCTTGGCCTCGGCGATCGCGGTGTTGAGGGCCACCGTCGAGGAAAACTGGGCGAAGTTCAGCACCCAGTGGATGGACCAGTGCCGGTCATGCATGTCGATCGCGTCTTCGAGCAGGATGGCCAGCTCGACCAGGCTCGCGGCATCGTAGTCGTAGCTGTCGAACCGGACGAAGTTGTGCTCCATCTCCGGACGCAACCGCTCCCGCCACCAGGTCAGGAAGTTCTCCGCGTAGTAAGGCAGGGTCCAGTTCAGGTATGCGCCGATCTGCTCTGCGTACGCCGGGTCGAGCGGCACCCGCGGGGTGTAACGCGCGCCGTACTCACTCGCCTCGGCACTCAGCCCGGCCTCGGCCGGGACCGCCGCCGTGTATACGTAGCCATTGATGATCTTGACGATCCAGTCCGAGGCGAAGGGGGTGCCGAATCTCCGGAACATGTAGTCACACTTCAGCCACCAGCCGCCGATATCGGCGTACATCGGGGAAACCGGGTTGGGGATGTGCAGGTCGTCGTGAACCCAGAACAGCTCCTGCTGTCCGTCCTCCCACGTGACCGGGAACTCCGCGTCGCCGAAGAACGTGGGAATGCCAGGCGCTTCAGTCATGGGCACGCTCCGGGAGGCGGCTAGACTCGGTTATCGATAATCTGAAATGTAGTGGGATGAAAACACGGTCGTCAAGGCTTCGGGTGAACGCTGCCGGCTTCGGGCCGGGGTTGCCAGAATGCCTAGTGAAATGGGCAGATAGACGGCATCCTTCAGTCACTGCGTGCGCGAGGGCCCGGCTGTCCGGGGAAGCCCGGCGGCGCCGGGCCGATTGACAACCGGGAGGTCGGCCCACATTATCGATAATGCTTGACCTATGGCCGGCCGAGGAGGGGTGCGTGGAGCGGCGGCTGGAACGGCTGATCCTCAGGGACCAGATCAGAGAGCGGATCCTGGCCCGCATCCTGGACGGAACCTATCCTCCCGGCTCCCGGGTCATCGAGAGCCAGGTCGCGCACGAATTCGGCACCAGCCAGGCCCCGGTCCGCGAGGCCCTGCGCGACCTCGAAGGCATGCGGATGATCGAGACCAAGCCGCATGTGGGCGCGCGGGTGCGCGAAGTGACCACGGACGAGCTGGCGCAGATCTACCCAGTCCGAGCCGCGCTCGAGGAGGTCGCGGGCCGGGAGGCGGCCTCGCGGATTGCCGAGGAAGACCTGGCGAAGCTCGAGGCGGAGCTCACCGCGATGCGGCAGGCGGCGGAGCAGCGGGACGTGCACCGGCAGCTCGTCCACGACGTGCGCTTCCACGAGCTGATCGTGGAAAGCTCTGGCAACCAGGTCCTGCTCGAGGTGTGGCGCTCGCTGCGCGTGGAAGCGCGCACGCTGATCAGTGTGATCAAGACCGACTGGGACCTCCGGATGATCGCCGAGATGCATCGGCCCGTCCTGGCCGCGCTGCGGAGCCGCGATCCGGAGCTCGCGGGCAAGGAAATGCGGGCCCATATCGAGTTCTTCGGCTCGCTCGTCAAGGGCAATGTCGGCCAGGGACCGTGACCAGCCGCCGAGTGAAGGAGCGTGCATGCAGCGGGTAACCCCCACCGTCGTCACCAACACTTCCTGGCGCGGCTGCAACCCCAGCTTCGTCGTCACCTCCAAGGGCTCGGTCATCATCGACACGCCCCAGCTGCCGACGCGCGCACTCGCGATGCGGCGGGACGCCGAGCTGCACGGGCCGATCCAGTACGTGATCAACACCGAGCATCATGTCGACCACATCTTCGGCAACTATTACTTCAAGGGGGCTGGGCCGGTCGTCCACCACCAGGGCGTCTACGACAACTTCATGACCGTGTACCCGGAGCTTGACCCGTTCCAGTACGCCCGCGAGGCCATCCCCACCGATGACCCGGACGGCGCTGCGCTGTTCCCGGACCGGGAGGAGTACTACGCCGACCCCAACAAGGGGCAGCTCGTGTTCACCGGCGACCTCACCCTGCGCGTCGGTGACCGCACGTTCCACCTCATCCACACGCCAGGGCACACCCCTGGCCAGATCGCCGTGTACGTGCCCGAGGAGCGGGTTGTGTTCACCGGGGACACGATCTTCTCGGGATGCCAGACGTGGCTGATGACGTCCGACGTGGGGCAGTGGGTGGCGTCGCTGGACATCATCGGCCGACTCGACGTGAACTGGATCATCCCCGGGCACGGCGCTGTGGTCGGCCCGTCCTACGTCGCCACCCAGCGGGCGGCCCTGCTCAACTGGCAGGCGGCGGTGGCGGCCGCTATCTCGAAGGGCTGGACCAGGGAGGAGACCGTCGCACGGGTCAAGTTCCCGGAACTCGGGCCCGTGGACGTGGGCCAGGAGTACATGCTCGAGTACGTCGAGACGCTCAACGCCGGCTCGCTCTACGACAAGCTCATCGCCCAGCCGGCCCCGGTCTCCTGAAACGCCATGAGTGGGGCCGCGGCGGCTGGGCGGCCGCCGGCGGCGCTCCGCCCCTGGACACATCTGGCGGCGCCCACACGCTCGCCCCGTGATCCGCCCCGCGCCACGGCGCGTTCCGGCGCGCCCGCGGTCTGGAGCAGACGCGCCTTCAGCGCCGGGAAGCAAGCGTTGACGGGCCGCTCCGGCGGTTGTTAGGGTTCGCAAACGAGAATCGATTATCGGAGGATTGCCGTGACCGGACGCTTTGCCCTCGACCTGGACGAGATCCTCAACCGGCGGTACCGGGTCACGGAGCACATCGACCCGGCGCGGACGGCACTGCTGGTCGTCGACATGCAGAAGTTCTTCCTCCGGCCCGGACAGGCGGCCTACCTCCCCGGTGGCGACGGCGCTCCTTCCGCGGAAGAGGTGGTGGAGAACTCGGCCCGGGCAGTGGACCTCTGTCGGCGGGCCGGTATCCAGGTGATCTTCTCGCGCTGGGGCCTGCGCGGCGACGGGTGGGACGTGGGCATGTGGGCGCATAAGTGGCCGACGTGGCAGGCCGGCACCCCGGCGGGCCCGTCCTGGACGAACGAGGCAACCGAGATCGTCGAAGAGCTGGCTCCCCTGGACGGCGAGCCCGTCTTCGACAAGAGCCGTTACTCCTCGTTCTACGGCACTCCGCTCGACACCTGGCTGCAGCATCTTCCTCACGTCGACACGCTGGTGATGATCGGGGTCACCACCGGCTTCTGCGTGCGTTACACGGTCGAGGATGCGTTCTCACGCGACTACAAGGTGATCGTCCTGGCCGACTGCACCACGGCCATCAACGACCCGATCGGGCCGGAGCACCCCGGCAGCGGTCAGTACATCGCCGCGCTGCGCGATTTCGCCATCGGGCTCGGGGACGTGCTGACGCTGGACGAGTTCGAGAGTGAGCTCAAGCAATAGCGGCGCAGAACATCCAGCGGTCCAGCGGACCCTCGGCGGGAGGAGCCCTTCATGGCAGAGCAGGCGCGGTCCCACGAGTACGCGGTCGAGGCCGGCAAGGGAATCGACGCGGTCGGCAAGGTGGAGAACCGCGGCATCGACCAGATTCCCGATATCGAACGTCATTCGAGCCCCAAGAACCTGGCCGCGGCCTTCGTGGCGGTGCAGTTCAGCTTCGTGATCGTCATCTTCGGCTCGTTCCCGATCACCTGGGGGCTCGGCTGGTGGGCGACCGTGGCGGCGGTGACGCTCGGGCTGGCGATCGGCTCGGCGCTGATCGCGCTGACGTCACTGACCGGCCCCCTCACCGGGACGAACCAGTCGGTGACCAGCGGGGCCTTCTTCGGCGTCCAGGGCCGCCTGATCGGCTCGGGCATCTCGCTGCTCATCGACGTCGGCTTTCTCGCGATCATCGCCTGGACCACCGGGCAGGCGTTCATCGACGGCTTCCACCGGCTGTTCAACACGCCGACCGGCAACGGCGCCCTGGCCGTAGGAATGGCGATCGCGTGCGTGGCCGTGATCGTGATCGGCTATCTCGGCCACGCAACGCTCGTCGCGAGTTACCGGGTCTGGCTCGTGATCGCGGTCGTCCTTCAGCTGGCGATGGTGGCCGTGTATGCGCCGCACTTCCACGTGCTGCCCGGTGGCCATTACCTGCTGGGCACGTTCTGGCCGACCTGGTTCCTGACCGTGACGCTCGCCTGCTCGATACCGGTGAGCTACGCGACGTGGCCCAACGATTACGGCCGCTACATGCCGCGCAACACACGCCCCCGCACCCTCGGGCTCTGGTCCGGGCTGAGCCTGTTCGTCGGCTGCTGGCTGGCGCTGATCTTCGGCGCCTTCATCACGTCCTCCTACACCAATGTGGACGCCGCGTTCGTCAACGGGGCCTTTGCCCGGTCCCCGCTCTGGTTCGTGGTTCCGCTGATGCTGTACGGCTTCCTCGGCAACGTGGTCAACGGCGGTCCCGGCGTGTACAACTCAGCGCTCGACCTGCAGACCCTGCTGTTCTTCCTGCGCCGCACCGTTGTCGCGCTCATCATCGGCGTCATCGTCTTCGCGGTCGCATACATCGGGGTGATCGAGCTCAACGCCGTCAACACCATCGACTCTTTTGTCACGATCATGATCGTGATCATTACGTCCTGGATGATGGTCACGATCGTCGGGAACTGGCGGCGGCACGGTTTCTTCTACCCCGCTGCCCTGCACGCTTTCGCGGTTCCCGGGGCGCGCGGGCCATACTGGTTCACGTACGGCCTGAACTTCCGGGCGATCACGGCCTTCGCGGCCGGCATCGTGGTCGGGCTGATGTTCGAGACGACCACGATCTTTTCCGGGCCTCTCTCGGCGAGCGTCGGCGGGGTCGACTTGAGCTTCACCAGCGCCGGCGTGACGGCGACGGTGGTGTACCTGGTGCTGCTGGCCATTTTCCCGGAGCGCGGCGTGACGCCGCAGACATCGGCGAAGGCCGATGTCGAAGCGGAAGTCGCCAGCTGAGCCAGCGAGGCTGGTGGGCGCCCGGCCCCGGGCGCCCACGGGGGAACTCAGCCGAGAGCCTTGCGGGCCTGGCGCCGGTGCCGCTCACCGAGGCGGCCATGCTCGGCGGCGTCGCCTGCCGCGGCGGGGGGTGCCCCGGTCGCGGCAACCTGGCTGGCGTCCGGCTCGACCAGCTTGCTGGCGAGCATGGCACTCGCCTGGTCAAAGTGGCTCTTCAAGGCTCGCACCACCGCGCGCTTGTCGCGACGGCGCAGGGCCTCCAGGACCGGGTCATGAAGATCGGCCGTCCAGTTGGGATCGGCTCCCGGCACCACCAGCGTCATGTAGGTGCGCGAGAGGGGCTCCAGCGAGCGCCACACCCGCGTCAGCGTGGCGTTGCCCGACAGCTTCACGATCAGGCCGTGGAACGCGGTGTCCGCGGACGCGACCTTGCGCCCATCGCCCGCCCGAGCGGCGGCGTGCATCTGCTCTGCCAGATCGGAAAGTTCGTCGATATCGCGGTCCGATATCCGGGGGACGCCGAGGCGCGCCCCGAGCGACTCGATCTCCGAGCGAACGACATACGCCTCGACCAGCTCATCGCGGTCCGGCCGGCGGACGCGGGCGCCCCGGAACGGGGTCAGTTCCACCACGCCCAGCGCTTCCAGGCCCCGAAGGGCCTCGCGGACCGGAGCCTGGCTGGTCCCGAGTTCCCGGGCCAAGAGGGTCTCGACGATCCGAGAATCGGGGGCATAGACGCCGCTCAGGATGTCTTCGAGGAGGAGTTCTTTGATCTGCTCTGCAAGGACGGAGCGGGTCACGCGATCAGGCACCGGGGCTTCTCCTCGCCAGCGGCAGGCTATCGCGGATGGTACCACCGGTGATGATCTTCCGGGTGGTCACCGATGCCCTCATCCCGCTCTCGGCCCGGACGGGAAGCAGCGCCAAAACGACCCACGTTGACATGAATGACATCGAGAATCGATTATAGGGCACCAACGGGGCTCCTGCGCGGGGGCGCTCCGGCCCGTTGCACCGGCGTTCGCCGACGGCCGGGCGGAGCCTGGCTCAACCGCCATGGCGTGGCCTGGATGAGAGACCGCTGAGGAGGCGAGGCGTGGAGAATGTGACCCCGAACGTGTTCACGACGACCAAGATCCGGGGCTGCAACCCCAGCTACGTGGTGACGTCAAAAGGGGTCGTCGTGATCGACACGCCGCAGCTGCCGTCCAGGGCGGTGGCCATGCGTAAGGAAGCTGAGTCACACGGGCCGATCCGCTACGTGATCAACACCGAGCACCACGTCGATCACATCTTCGGCAACTACTACTTCAAAGGCGCCGGGCCGGTTACGCACCACCGCGGCGTTCACGACAACTTCATGGTGCCCACGGCGGACCTTGACCCGTTCGCCTATGCGGCGGAGGCCATCCCCACCGACGACCCAGAAGGCGCCGCTCTGTTTCCTGACCGTGAGACCTACTACGCCGACCCGAACCGTGGGCAGATCGTCTTCACCGGTGATCTGGAGCTGCGGGTGGGGAACCACACCTTCCAGCTGATCCACACTCCGGGCCACACACCCGGCCAGGTGGCCGTTTACGTTCCGGAGGAGCGTGTGGTGTTCACCGGGGACACCGTCTTCTCTGAGTGCCAGACCTGGCTGATGACTTCGGACGTCGACCAGTGGATCGCCGCGCTGGAGGTGTTGCGGGGTCTGGGCGTGGATCACGTCATACCAGGGCACGGGCCGGTGACGACAAAGGAGTACCTGGCCACACAGCGATCGGTCCTGCTCGACTGGACGAGCGCGGTAGCGGCGGCGGTGGCCAAGGGCTGGACCCGGGATGAGACGGTCGAGCGGGTGAACTTCGCCGACCGTTACCCGGTCGATGTGGGCCAGGAATACATGATGAACCATATTCAGACGCTCAACTCCGCGTCGCTATGGGACAAGTTCAGCCCCAGCCAGGCCGCTCCAGCCCCGGTGCCCGCTTAGCCGCAGGCGCTGGCCAGGCCGCTGCGGGCCCGCGCCTGCTCGCGCTTGTCACCGCACTTGATCGCCAGGGCCAGCGCGGCGGCGTGCCAGGCGTTCGCCTGGCTGGCCTCGCTCGCGGCGAGGAACGCTTCCCCCAGACCGTTGAGCGCCTCGGCCTGACCGGAGCAATTGCCGGCCTGGCGGTGCAGCGCCAGCGAGGTCTGGAGATGGCCGATGGCCAGCCGGTGGCGCCCCTCCCGCAACTCGGCAACACCCAGCCGGGCCAGCGCCTGGGCCTGGCACAGCCGGCTGCCGATCGCGCGGCCCAGCCCGAGCGAACGCCTCAGATGCCCGGCGGCCTGCCGGTAATGGCCCTGCCGCAGCTCGAGCTCGCCGAGGTTGCCCAGCACGAGGGCCTCGCCGGACCGCAGGCCCGCGTCTCGGAACAGCGCCAGCGACCGCAGCAGGTACCCGGCGGCATGGTCGTACCGGCCCTGCCGCAGCTCGATGACCCCGAGATGGTGCAACTCTCTGGCTTCACCGGCGCGGTCGCCGGCCTCCAGGTAGATGGCCAGCGCCGCTCGGTGGCTCCCAGCCGACTGCGGCATCGCGCGCGCCCTGGAGCAAGACTTCGAACCGGGCCGCGTCCAGTTCCCCGGGATCAACCCGGATCGCATAGCCGGGAGGCCGGGTGATGATCCGGGTATGGCCCGCGTCGCCGAGCACCCGGCGCAGCCGCTTCACGTAGTTCCGTATGGTCGCCGGGGCTGACGGCAGCGGCGCGGGCCCCCACAGCGTTTCGGCGATCTCGCCGACCGACACTGCCCGGCCCGAGTTCAGCAACAGCACCGCCAGCACCGCCCGCTGCCTGCCGCGCGGTAACGGCAAGGGCTCTCCTCCGCTGCGCACCACGACGGGCCCGAGCAGGCAGAACTCCAGCTTCGGCGTCATGCGACCTCCACCCGGGTTGGGGCGCGCGGGGTGCTCCGAGGCAGCGACACGTGTTCGCTACGGGAGTGCTACTACGACACGGAAGACTAACCGCCCATGACGCGCAAACTCGGCATGGCGGCTCGCGGCCAGCACCGCCCGCATCGACTGTTGCTGATCGCAGGCGCCGTTTCGGCGCTGACACCGGCGTGGTCGTCGGCTTCTACATCGACAGCAGTGGCAACACCCACGGATTCGAGCTGAGCCCCGCCCGCTAGCGCGGTCACTGGTAGGAGATCATGACGGGCTGCGGTGTCCTGGCCATCGTCTCCTGTGGGTCCATCATCGGGTGGTCCTTGACGAAGAAGTTCTTCCAGCCGAAGAACACGCCGGAGGGGGCGGCCGCGGTCACCGCATCCCAGGTCTGGTCCTTGTCCAGCGGGGTGCCCTGCCCGTCCATGTGGATGACGATCGCCAGGTCGCCGTAGCTGGTGTCGAGCCGCTGCTCGTCGCTGATCATCGACAGCCTGAACTGGTGCAGCACGAGCAGTTTCTGGGGCAGCCGGTACCGGGCGGTCAGCGCCGCGAGCCACCCGGCGACGCGGTTGACCTGCCCGATGCTGACGCTGCCGATCTGCCGGAGCGGCAGCTGGCCGGGCAGCAGCTTCCACTCCGGGTCGATCGCCAGTCCGACGTCGGGCAGCTTCAGCAGCGACGTGTACGCCCTGGCCTGTGCCATCAGGCTGGCCCGCCCGGCCTGCAGGTCGAGGATCACGTACAGCCCCGCCGCGCTCGCCCGCCTGACCCAGGGCCGCAGCACCGCCACCGGCGTCTGGTAGGAGTAGTCACCGTCCGGCCCAGGGGATGCCTCGGCGACGGTGGCGATGATCTCGAACGCGGGCACCACGGGGGCCCCGCTCAGCGGCCGGTACGCGGCGGCGAGCATCCGGGCCCGCTGGATGCTGGCCCGCAGGCCCTGCTCGCCCAGTGCGCCGAGCGAAGGCGTGCCGGGATGCCCGTACAGCGCGACCAGCCGGTGCCCGGGGAACAGAACCTGCCCGCCGCCGGGCAGCTGCGCCCCGGTCTCGGCCACGGCCACGCGTGGTGCCAGCAGCCCGGCCGGCCCGAACCCGGCGCCGATCGCCACGACCTGCCGCGGGCGCATGGCCGCCAGCGCGGTAATCACGGCCGGGTCGGTCTGCGGGTCGTGGCCGGTGACGGCGATCACCCGCGCGCCAGCGGCCCGCGCGGTGCTCACCGCTGCCACGGTCCCGGCGCCGTCGTAACCCTGGCGCACGAGCAGTGCCACCTGGCCCAAGGGCGGGGGAGGCGTCGTGGTGGGCAGCCTCGCCGGGTCCGTGACCACGCGGATCCCGGGCAGCGAGGCCGTGAGATCGCCGCCGGGCACGCTGACCGCGAGCACGGCGCGCGGCTTCAGGGCGCGGATCTGTGCCTGCAGCGCCCGGCCGATCGGCGCGTGGCCCGCGGTCGCGG
>JASHQP010000135.1 GCA_030039095.1 Streptosporangiaceae bacterium | reverse complement strand
ATGAAGCGGACGTGCCCGCTGGCCGGGTCGAATGGGGTCCCTGAACCCGGCTCGGAGTGCAGCACCCACACGACGAGGTCGCCGTTCGCCCGCACACCGTCGACCAGACGGGCGACATCGTCGGCGATGCCGGGGTTGGAGATGGCCGGCCACAGCGGGCCCTGACGGAACGATTCCTGAACATCGATGACGAGAAGTGCGCGAGTCATGATCACAAGCATCCGGCCGGGGCGGTCGCGCGGGTAAGGCCAGATCGGGTCCGGAACCGGACCGATCCGGTCACATGGAGCAAGCCGCCACCGTGACCTGGTCAGCTGAGCGTGGCGCGCTGGTTATCCAGAAAAGCTTGTTCGACCGGGTTCGCGGTGAGGGCGCGGGCGGTGGCGTAGGCCGCCGCGGCTTCGGTGGTGCGGCCGAGGCGGCGGAGCAGGTCTGCGCGTGACGCGTGGAACAGGTAGTAGCTGTCCAGGCCCGACGACCGAAGGTCGTCCACGGCGGCCAGGCCGGCTGCCGGGCCGCGGACTTCGGCGAGCGCGACCGCCCGGTTGAGCGCGACAACCGGAGTGGGCATGGAGGCGTACAGCTGGTCGTAAAGCGTCAGGATGGCGTTCCAGTCGGTGCTGTCAAAGCTGGGCGCGATGGAGTGGACGGCGTTGATGGCGGCCTGGATCTGGTACGGGCCGGGGCGGCCACGCTGGACGCACGCGCGCACGATGGCCTGCCCTTCGGCGATGAGCCCCCCGTCCCAGAGCCCTCGGTCCTGATCGGCGAGGCGGACCAGCGAGCCGTCGGCGGTGACGCGGGCGGCGCTGCGCGCGTGCAGCAGCAACAGCAGCGCCAGCAGCCCCTGGACCTCCGGCTCGTCGGGCATCAGCTCGCGGAGCACGCGCGCGAGCCGGATTCCCTCCGTGCACAGCTCGAGCCGCATCAGCGAGCCTGCGGTCGCCGCGTAGCCCTCATTGAAGATCAGGTAGACGACAGCGAGGACGGGTGCGAGGCGGGCGGGAAGCTCGGCTTCCGCCGGCACGCGATAGGGGACATGGGCGTCCCTGATCTTGCGCTTGGCCCGGACGATGCGCTGGGCCATGGTTGGCTCGGGAACGAAGAACGCGCGCGCGATCTCCGGGGTCTCGAGCCCGCCGAGCAGCCGCAGGGTCAGCGCTACCTGGGCGGGCTGGTTCAGCGCCGGATGGCAGCAGGTGAAGATCAGGCGCAGCCGGTCGTCGGGCACGGTCTCGTCCTCCTGCGCCGCCGCATCATCCGCCGCGGCCTGAGCGGCGGAACCGAACAGGTGATGCGCCTGGGCTTGCCGCTCGTCACGGACCGACTCGCGGCGCAGCCTGTCGATGGCCCGGTTCCGGGCGGTCGTGACGATCCACGCACCGGGATTGGGCGGCTGGCCGCCCGAGGGCCACCGGGCGAGCGCCACGGAGAAGGCGTCCTGGACCGCTTCCTCGGCAGCGTCGATATCGCCGAGGAAGCGGATCAGCGTGGCGACGCAGCGGCCGTACTCGCGGCGGAAGACAGCCTCGACCGTCGCTGCGCCGGAGCCTAGGGGCACTGCACGGGCACGGTCACCGTCCGTCGGCCGAGGCATCGATTGCGTCGTCGAGGTCCCCGTCGAAGAACGGGCGGACCTCGATCGGCCGCTGCTGCGCGGCCGCGGTCTGCTTGGCCCACTCCAGGGCCTCGTCCAGATCGGCGGCGTTGATGATCCAGAACCCGGCGAGGTGCTCCTTGGTCTCGGTATGCGGCCCGTCGGTGATCAGGAAGCCGTCACCGGACTGGCGCACCACGGTCGCCGACTCCGGGCCGCCGTTCATTCCGCCCTGGAACACGAACGCGCCAGCGGCCCTCAGCCTCTCGCCCAGCGCGCCAACGTCGTCCCACACCTGCCGCGTCTGCTCCTCGGGAATGGGGGCGGCGTAGTCGCGGTAGAGCGCGAGCAGGTACTGCGTCATGACGATCACTCCCGTTGTCATCCGAGGCCGGTCCCTGGCCGGCCCTCACTCCCGCTACGAAGTGGCCACCGCCCAATCGACACGATGCCAGAAAACTCTTGCGCCAGTCCGTGGCCAGGGGCGATGAGTAGCCGCAGCTCTCATCGTCTGCCTGCTGTACGTCACAGGCTCCGCTGTGTGCGGGCTTCCCATTCGGGTTTGGTTAGCGCGTATTCGACCTCACCCCGCTCGGCGCCGTGGATGACGTCGGCATCGGGTCCCTGGTAGGGGAAAGTGCGTACGAGAGTCAGGCCGCATTTTTCGAGTACGTGCCGGGATGCGGTGTTCGCCGTCATCGTGTGCGCGAATACCCGCTGCACACCGAGGTCGGTGAAGCCCATGTTGATCAGGGCCATGGATCCCTCGGTGGCGTAGCCCTTGTTCCACGCCGACCGGCGCAGCCGGTAGCCCAGGTGGATGTCCGTGATATCACCGTCCTCGGCCCGGAAGTGGAACCAGCCCAGGAACTCGCCATTGCTGGCGGACTCGGCGGCCCAGGTGCCCAGCCGGTCGAACCGCTGGTAGACACCGAGATGGATTGGGATGATCTCGTCCCGCAGCACCTCGCGGGCAACCGGCCTGCCCAGGTAGCGCATGACCTCAGGATCACTGTTCAGGCTGAACAGGCTGTCGACGTCGTCTTCGGTGAACTGGCGAATGGTAAGTCGCTCGGTCTTCAGGACGATGTTCCGGTCTCGTTCACTCATGCCGACGAGTATGCAGGCAGGAAATCCGCTGCGGAACGATGGAAGGAATAGAAAAAAGTCACACCTGTCAGCGGGAACAAATCGAGATGGAAACTCGTTTTGCCATAAGAGAGGCTACTCGGGGATTTCCCGCCGTTTCACTTTCAAGGTTAGCACATAAAATTTTGGCGCGATGGCCATTCGGCCTGCATCTCCCCGTTGTCACCGCGGCGGGCCCTGGGGGTGCCACCACGTCGGAGGGGCCCGGAGACTGGCCCGTGGCCCTCGCGCTGGCTACGGTTCAGTCATGGAGCCTGGACGACTTCAGATCACGTTCGACTGCCTGGATCCGGCGCGAGCGGGAACCTTCTGGGCCGCCGCTCTCGGATATCCGGCACCAGATGTCGAGGGATGGCACGACTTCCTCCGGTCGCAGGGCCGGGCCGAGGAGGATCTGAACGCCACCTTCGCCATCGAAGATCCCGCCGGGGTGCGGCCCCGGATGTTCTTCCAGAGGGTTCCCGAGCCGAAATCGGTCAAGAACCGGGTTCACCTCGATCTCGCCGCTCCCGCCACCGCCAGCTCGGATCGCGCCGAAGGGATCGATGCCTTTGCGGAGCGGCTGACAGCGCTCGGCGGGACCAGGCTTCGCGCGGTCAAGGAAGGCGGCTACTTCGTCGTCATGGCGGATCCCGAAGGAAACGAGTTCTGCGTCGACTAGTGCCGCCCTACGTGTCAACAGCCAGGCTGCGCGAATCCTGCTGGTCAGATCACCGGCTGGTCATCTACGGCTAGCCAGCCTCGCAACCATAAAGATCAGCGCGGGGCCGCCGATCACCAGGGCAACAGCACCACTGCGCTCATGACCGGTAGCCAGCCCAACGATCCCCAGCAGCCCCAGCACCGAGAACGCGATGACGCCCCCCGCGTTCCGGAGTTTCATCGGTGCCCGCAGTCTCGCTCGGTTCTGGGCCGGACCTCCCGAATCCTGCGATGGGCTCGGCACTCCCACGACGGCTTACCCTCCTGCAGATCGCACAACTACAGTACGTCGCATCGCCTGGAAATGCTGAACTCAGCAGTTGAGCAGGATTGATATGCGTGAGGCCGGGCCGCGCCCAGGTTCGCGCGGCCCGGCGCCGTATGCCCCGGCGGAGCGGCTAGGAGCCACTCGGATACGGGCTGCAGGTGTGAGCGTTGTCGTAGATGAGGCCGACGTCGAGCGCGTGGCCATCGTAGAGGTAGCTGAAACTGAGTTCGGTTCCCGCTGGCATCACCGCGGGGTTGATAACCCATTGGGTATCCGGCTGGCCTGGCTTCTGCGCAAGGATGACTCCGTTATTGGGCGGCGCGGGACTGGACGAGCACAGGCTGCCGGTCTGGACCACGGCCGGGATGCCGGCTTTGGTGAGTGCCTGCTGAAGCGCGCGCGGGTTGAATAGCTGACCTTGGGTCACGGTCAGCGTGTCGGTGCCATTCGCGTTGCTGACCAGCGTGAACGCCGCCGTGCGGATCGTTCCCGCGGCGCGCGATGGGGCGTGGCTGCCCGAACTGAGGACGCCCGTCAGCCCGAGGGCCACGACCCCGGCGGCCGCGACACCAGCCGTGGATAGCTGCGCCAGCCGCCGCCGCGACCGGCTTCTGGCCAGGATCGCCTTTACCGGCATGTCCATGTGCACCCCGGACAGGGAGTCGCGCACCTGGACGAGCACATCGTCGATGTCATTCACTGCTGACCTCCATCGTGGTGATATAGGCGGGAGCGGCGGCGCAGCGCAATGCTGGCTCCCCGCGCAGCGCCTTTACCGCGCGGGAAAGATGTTCCTTGACCGTGCCGGGGGCAATGCCGAGAACCGCGGCGGTGGTAGGGGTGTCCAGGTCGAGAAACACGCGCAGCGCGATCACTTCACGCTGGCGAGTTGGCAATCGCCGCAGAGCCGCGACGACGGCGGGATCCACGCCCTGGCCCGGATCCGCAGTTGCGGTGGCATCGTGGTCGCCGAGCGCAACCTCGCGGCGGCGCGGCCGCCACCACGAGATGCCGGTATTGAGCGCGGTGCGCACCACCCATCCCCGCGGTGCGGCGTACTGGCTAACCTTCCGCCACGACGTCCATGCCCGGGCGAAGGCCTCAGCGACCAGATCCTCGGCCAGCTCGCGATCACCGACGCTGGCGAGCACCGCCCGCAGGCACACGTCCCGGCTGGTCTCGTAGAACCTGGTGAACTCGGCTTGTTCCTGCCCCATGTCCCTTAAACGCTGCAGCGCCACCGATCGGCCTACACCCCGCCCAAGCCCGTTCCCCATCGGCCGATTTTCCCCATCTCCTGGTGACTGCCGGTCCCTGCTGAACGGGTGGCGGGTCCAGGGTCGGCGGATGCCGATCGCGCAGCACCCCGGAGGCGGCAGCCGTGACGGGGGTAACCGGATGCGAGGAACCGACTGCACATCGGGCACCGGGATACACGCCGGATCAGCCGATTCGATGTACGGTACCCTGCGGCTGGTCCCGGTGCAGGCACGCCGGGCGGGGCCTCCCATGATCTTGACCCGGCTGTTTTGCCTGGTTGAGGTCAAGGTGGAGCTAACGAGACTCGAACTCGTGACCCCCTGCTTGCAAATGCGGAGAAAGACCGCACAGCGACCTGGCTGGTTCGTATATTCGCAGGTCAGAAACTCCTCTTCAGCTCAGTTGGGAGGCCTTTGGGTCGGGTCATCCGCAAGATGATCTCCCAAATTCCTCCCAGTTGATCAAGGAGGAGCAGCATGCCCGAGGACCAGTCCAGCCAGCCCAGCCAAGGCGACCCCGAGGACTACTTTCAGCCACCGGACCTTCGCCCGCTGCGAGCGCTCGCTGAATGCGAAGAGCTAGCGGACGCTCGCGCTCACCTGACCGACGCCCTCGGCCATCCTCTGCCCGCGGACGACCCTAACGCGCCCCTGGCGCGCGATGTGGCTGCGGCGCTGACCGAGGCCGGACTCACCCTGCACAACTGCGCACCGCATCATCCGCAGTATCGACTGGGCGGAGTATGCGTGCTCCCGATCCCAACGCGCCACAACCCCGACGGCCAGGCCGGCATCGCGGTGTCATGGACGACCCACAACCTGCTCGCGCTCGACTGGGAGCGCGGCCGCGAACACCAGGACACCCAGCAGGCCATGAACCGGGCACTCGCCAGCGTGCTCAAGGCGCTCGGCTACCAAGTGAGCGCGTTCGGGACCGGCGGCGCCTCCCTGATCACCGAGCCGCGGCCTGGCAACCCGCTGACGACTCCGCGGACCCGCTCCTCCAAGGGGCTGCGGTGAACGCCGCCGACCGGGCCATTCGCGCCTCCGCCACCGTCGCCGTGCTCGGCGTGGCGGGCGTCGCCGCCTACATCAGCTACTGGCACGCCTACGAAGTCATAAGCGCCCACGGAGAGACCGGCGTGACCGCGCGGCTCGAGCCCGCCACGATCGACGGGCTGGTCTACTGCTCCTCGATGGTCGTCCTGTACGCCGCTCGTCACCAACTGCGCGCGCCA
>JASHQP010000134.1 GCA_030039095.1 Streptosporangiaceae bacterium | reverse complement strand
TGTCGCGGGGAGTGAGCGTCCCGTTCTCCTCCGCCAGGGACAGCCGCGACAGCTACCCGGCCGCGGGCTGGGATCAGATCGCGGTCTGGGCTGCCGAGGACGCCATGGATGAAGTCATCCCCGATACGGTGTGCGCGCTGGAGATCGCGGTTCATCCAGACCACCAGCGCCAGGGCCTGTCTGTCGCCACGCTTGCCGCTCTTCGCGAAAACGTGCGCAGGCTCGGCTTTACCCGGCTCATCGCCCCGGTCCGGCCGCCTGCCAAGGCGAGCGAACCGATCTTCGTAACGGCGGCGTGCAATTAACGTGCCGCCGCCTCTCTGCCACCCGAGTAGCCTTAGATCATGAGCCAGGTTCTCAGGCTGACTGCGACCGTCGTACCTGACGGTGAGTGGTTCGTGGCTCGCTGCGTCGAGGTTGAGGTGGCAAGCCAAGGGCGGACCATCGAGGAGGCGCTGTCCAACCTCCGGGAAGCGCTCGAGCTCTACTTCGAGGACGAGCCCGCTCCCGAGGCACTTCCAGAGCCCATCGTTGCGCCGATCGAGGTCCGCCTCTCGGCATGAGTCCTCGTCAGCTTCCTGTTGTACCGGGCAAGCGGGTTGTCCGCGCATTGGAGAAAGCCGGTTTCGAGATCGTGAGCACGCGTGGCAGCCACTGCAAATTACGTCAGGTATCGCCGCCGCGCATCGTGATCGTGCCACTCCATGACGAGGTGCGCCCAGGAACACTGGCGTCCATCCTGCGCCAGGCTGGCATGACCGCCGATCAGCTGAGGGGTCTGCTCTGAGTCGGCGTGGCGGGCCCTGCCGTGCGAGGGCAAAACCATTCCACGACAGGTCGTGCCCGTCGATTGCCCCGGAGACACCCGCGTCCATGACCACTGGGCAATGTCCCAATCATGAACGTCGCAGTAGCCTCGGTTTGTACCTGCTGACGCTCTGGTGAGGTGGACTCGTCCGGCTCACGGGAGAGCCTGATCGCCATGAAAGTCGAGGTCATGAGCCGAACGCACGGATCTCGCCTAGTCGCTGGCATAGACTCGTCGACCCAGTCCTGCAAGGTCGTGCTCTGTGACGCGGACGACGGCACCGTGGTCGGGCAGGGTACCGCGCCGCACCCGTCCGGGACCGAGGCCGACCCCGAGGCGTGGTGGTCTGCGTTGCAGCAGGCCGGTGATGGCCTCCTGGAACGGGCAGCAGCCGTGGGCGTGGCCGGGCAGCAGCATGGGATGGTTGCCCTGGACCAGGACGGCGCGGTGATCCGGCCCGCGCTGCTGTGGAACGACCTGCGGTCGGCAGGCGCGGCCGCCGACCTCGTTGGCGAGTTCGGCGGGCCGGGGTGGTGGGCGTCGAATACCGGCAGCGTCCCGACGGCCTCGTTCACGGTGACCAAGCTGCGCTGGCTGGCCGAGCACGAGTCGGCCAACGCGAAGCGCGTCTCGGCAGTGCTGCTGCCGCACGACTGGCTGACCTGGCGGCTGCTGGGCGGTGGCGCGGGGCGGCTGGGGGCAGGAGCAGAGCCGGTGACCGACCGCGGCGACGCATCGGGCACCGGCTATTTCTCGCCCGCGTCGGGGGCCTGGCTGCCGGACCTGGCTGCTGCGGCCGCCGGGCACGCGGTCACGCTGCCCCGGGTGGCGGCGCCCGGCGAGGCCGTCGGGCAGACCGGCTGGGGTGCCGCGGTGTCCGCCGGAACCGGGGACAACATGGGGGCTGCGCTCGGGCTGGGCCTGCGGGCCGGGGACGTCGCCGTGTCCATCGGCACGTCGGGCACGGCGTTCGCGGTCAGCGAGGTGCCGGCGGACGACCCGTCCGGCGCGGTGGCCGGGTTCGCCGACGCCACGGGGCGGTTCCTGCCGCTGGTGTGCACGATCAACGCGGGCCTGGTGCTGTCCGCTACCGCGTCGCTGCTCGGCACCGACCTCGCCGGGCTCGACGCCCTGGCGCTGGCCGCCGAGCCCGGCGCGGGCGGGATCACGCTGCTGCCCTACCTCGACGGCGAGCGGACCCCGGACCGGCCGAACGCCAACGGGGTGCTGCGCGGGCTGACCACCCAGAACGCGACCAGGGAAAACCTGGCGCGGGCCGCGGTCGAGGCGCTGCTCGCCTCGCTGGCCGACGCGGCCGACCTGATCGCTACGGCCTGCGGGACCGAGCGGGCTTCGGGGCAGGTGCTGCTGAGCGGCGGGGGCGCGAAATCACCCGCCGTCCGCGAGGCCGCACCGGGGATCTTTTTCTCGCCGGTCATCGTGCCCGAGGCCGCGGAGTACGTCGCCCTCGGCGCGGCCCGCCAGGCCGCGTGGGCGCTGGCCGGGACCCCGGAGCCGCCACCGTGGCCGCCGCGGCCGGAGAAAACCTACACCGGCGCGGAGCAGCCGCAGATCCGCGAGCGTCACGCCGCGCTCCGCGATGACACCGTCACCTGGGACGAAAGGACCGGCTCGTGAGCACAGACAAGTACGCACCAACACCCACCGACCACTTCTCGTTCGGGATCTGGACCGTTGGCTGGCAGGGCGTGGACGTCTTCGGTTCAGCGGTCCGGCCGCCGATGCCCGCCGAGCGTGCCGTGCGCAAGCTCGCCGAGATCGGCGCGTACGGGGTGAACTTCCACGACAACGACGTGTTCGGGTTCGACGACACCGACGAGGAGCGGGCGGAGCGGATCGCCGCGTTCAGCAAGGCGCTCGACGAGACCGGCCTGGTGGTGACCACCGCGACCACGAACCTGTTCGGGCACCCGATCTTCAAGGAGGGCGGGTTCACCGCCAACGACCGGGACGTGCGCCGGTTCGCGCTGGCCAAGGTGATGCGCAACCTCGACCTCGCGGAGCAGCTCGGCGCCAGGGTCTACGTCTGCTGGGGCGGCCGCGACGGCGCGGAGTCCGGCGCCTCCAAGGACGTCCGGGCGGCACTGGACCGGCTCAAGGAGGCGTTCGACACCCTGAGCGCCTACGTGATCGATCAGGGGTACCACCTCCGGTTCGCGATCGAGCCGAAGCCCAACGAGCCGCGGGGCGATATCCTGCTGCCCACGGCCGGGCACGCGCTGGCGTTCATCAACGAGCTCGAGCACCCCGAACTGGTCGGTCTCAACCCGGAGGTCGGGCACGAGGAGATGTCCGGGCTCAACTACGCCCACGCGATCACCCAGGCCCTGTGGCACGGCAAGCTGTTCCACATCGACCTGAACGGCCAGCACGGGCCCCGCTATGACCAGGACCTGCGGTTCGGGGCCGGCAACGCCCGCGGAGCGTTCTGGGTGGTCGATGCGCTCGAGGCCGGCGGGTACGACGGGCCGGTGCACTTCGACTACAAGCCGCCGCGGACCGAGGACGACGACGGGGTCTGGGCGTCGGCCGCCGCCTGCATGCGCAATTACCTCATCCTGCGCGAGAAGGTGCGGGCGTTCCGTTCCGACCCGGAGGTAACGGATGCCCTGGCGGCCGCCCGAGTGCCCGACCTGTCACTGCCCACGCTCGGCGGCGGAGAGACCTGGCGCGACATCCGCGGCTTCACCCCGGACATCGAGTCGCTCGCGGATCGCGGCATGAACTTCGAGCGCCTGGACCAGCTCGCCCTCGAGTATCTCTACGGCGTCCGCTGAGCGCGGGTGGCCGTTGGGTGGATGGCCGGCTCCGGTGAGCGTGGCTGGGCGCTGGGTGGACGGCCGGCTCCGCTAAGCCTTGCTGGCCGCCAGGCAGGCCGTCCAGCCACCGGCCTCGAACGTGGCGATCGGGCACTGTGCGGTCTGCGGATAGTACGCGCCCATCTGCTTCTCGACCTTGGCGGACGAGATGATGTCGGACGGGTTGGCCGGCGGCTTGATGAAGCCGAATCCCTCCGCGTACGTCGACTGCTGCGGCAGCACGTTCCGCAGCAGCTGGAACTCGGGCGTGGTGGAGTAGACCGCTGACGTCGGAATCCAGGTCGCGCCGTTGGCCTTCAGTGACTTTGCCGACGGCTTGTCCGTGGCAGGCGAGGACACCACCGTGTAGTAGCCGTTCTGCAGCGTCGTCAGATAGTCCGGGGTCCCGCCGAACTCCACGCTCGTGCCCTGGCTGGCTTCGGTGACCGGATAAGGCTTTGTGGCGACGTAGTTGGCGATCGACCAGGACAGGACCTGGTACTTCGGCTTCACCCACGCGACGGGGTGGGCGCCGATCGTGTCTCCGGGTGACCCGTGGCCCGCCGACACCGGGCTCGTCGGGGCCATGCCGTGGGTAACGACCACGTACCCGGGCCTGGGCGTGAACCGCATCTCGATGTACCCGTCGGCCGGGTCCGGAAAGAGCCCGGCCTCTGAGTCGGCCGACGGGCCGAAGTACTGAAGCTCTGGGTCGGTGCAGCTGGAAGAGCACGACATTGCCACGCCGTCGTCGCGCAGGCTTCTCAGCACCGCAAGCGTGTTCGCGGACGTGATGTGCTGGTCGGACACGGCCTCTGACGTGGTTCCGTTCCCGGCGCTGCAGCGCGCCAGGGTCGTGCTCCGCCCGCCCTCGGTCACCGTGACCGACGGAAGCTGCACGGCGGCGGCGCCCCCGGCCGGAACGTAGGCCCGGAAGACCAGGTAGCCGACTCCCGACGGCCCGGACGTGCCGGCCGGGGCCTGCTGGTCGATCGTCGGGATCGCGTTCTCGGAGCGCTGCTGCGCGGCCGTGACGGTCGGCTTCAGGCGCACGGTGAACTGCTGTCCCTTACGCACATGGCCGGAGCGCCACGGGTTACCTGTGCCCTGATTCGGCACTATCTGATAGCCAGAGAGGTGCGAAGAAACCTTTTTCCCATTGACGGTATTGGTGAACAGCTGAAAAGAGTCGTTGTACACGGCGAAGGACATGAACCTGCTCGTCGGAAACGGGCCGCTGACCGTTATAGATTCGCTACTGTTCGTGGAAAACGGGGTGAGCCAGTAGGCGGCGAACGGGTCCGGCGCTGCGACATTGGCGGTGGAGGCGGTACTCTCGACCGGCCAGGCGCAGCCCGGCGACGCGATGGCCGCGGAACTCGTCGCCGCGGTCATGATATCGCCCAGACCAGCACCTGCGGCCGCAGCGGCCGGGTACGCCAGCGAAACTGCCAGCGCAGCCGTTGCCGCCACGGCGGCGCATCTCGTGG
This sequence comes from Streptosporangiaceae bacterium, assembly GCA_030039095.1. The sequence goes on along the minus strand of JASHQP010000134.1, from coordinate 1,074 downwards.
CGCGCCGCGAGCGTGAGAATCGCATCTGAATGCCCCCGGATAGGTAGCACGCCATTCCCCGTGCGAGCGTGCTGGTATTTCCGGAGGTTACAGATACCCCTATCCAGGGTCACGTAACCACGCCGTTATACCATAGCAATTGAGAACTGGTAGGAAACGCCTGTGAATTTCTGCCAGCCATCGGCCCTGTTAAGGCGTGCGGCTGCCGTCGATCTGGTCGAAGTCGCCGACGCCGTTGTCGCTGCCGCCGCCGCCCGACCACTGCCACATCAGCGCGTACTTGCTGCCGCTGGTGACGCCGCCGAAGAAGCGCGCGCAGGTCGACGACGCGCTGCCGGTCAGGCACCAGCTGTGGGGCGGATTGGCCAGGCTGCTGGTGAAGGACTCGTAGGTCCACTCGTACGTGTTGGGGATCGACGCGTCGGACCCGGTGCCGAAGATCGAGGACCAGATGCTCGGGGCCGAGTACACACCGACCTTGTACGCGGAGTGGTTCGACACGTAGTTCGCGAACCCGTTCAGGTCGGCGCGGTCGAGGGCCGTGGCGACGAAGCCGGACTTCACCACGCTGCTGCACGGAGCGGTGTACACCGAGTTCCAGCCGTTGTCCGGCGCCGGGGTGTAGTCGGACGGCCCGCCGGGCAACTCGATGTCCATCCAGATCACCGGGTACGTTACGTGCAGCTTCGCGGCGTCCGCGAGCGCCCGGCCGGCCTGCTCCGCACCCCAGGCCGAGGCCTCGGTGGCGGTGCCGTTGTAGTGCGGGTCGACCCCGGGGCCGCCCATGAAGTAGTACACGCCGGTGCCGACGCCCAGCCCTCTGGCGTGGTTGGCGTTGGCCTGCGCGCTGTTGGCTGCGGACCAGACGATGATCTTGTGGCAGTTGGTGAGGTTCGCCCAGTTGCCGGTCATCCCGATGTAGCCGCCGTAGGCGCCGCCGGTCACCGGTTCCGAATACGGCGCGGACCCGGTGATCGTGACCTGGCGGCTGTCGGACCCGTACCAGAAGCCGGCCGGCCTGTCACCCGCGGGCGCGGCAAGGGACCGCGGGGCCGAGGAGCCGCCGGCAGCGGC
>JASHQP010000133.1 GCA_030039095.1 Streptosporangiaceae bacterium | reverse complement strand
AAGATCCCGCCGACCCAGTTCCCGATGCTCGCCCCGATCAGGATGGACAGCAGCACCAGCAGTGGGCTCACCCGCACCGTCCGGCTCATCACGATCGGGTTCAGGATGTGGTTCTCGATCTGGGTGTAGACCAGGAACACGACCAGCGTGACGATGCCGGCGGCGGTCGAGTGGCCGAAGGCGAACAGGACCGTGGGGATGCCCGCCAGCGCGCCGCCGATCATCGGCAGGAAGTCGACCAGGGCCACCCACAATGCCCACAGGAACGCGAACGGCCGGCGCCACGCCGTTCTGCCTGTTCCGCCCGTGCTGGACCAGGGCTCAGTGAACGAGTTCCTTGGGCGACTGGCCACTGCCTCGAGCAGCGCGACGGCGTGACACGCGCCTTACTCCGATATGGTATTTGTATGGCGACTAGGAAGGTGACTATCACTCTCGACGAGAAGCTGGCTGACGCCATGAGCAGCGCGGCTCGCGAGGCCGGGATTCCGCTGTCGCGGCTGATCGCCAGCGCGGCCGAGCGAGAGCTAAGGCTGAGCTTCGGCCGGCAGGTGCTGGCTGAGTGGCAGGGAGAGCACGGCGCGTTCACGCCCGAGGAACTCGCGGCCGCCCGAGCTGAGATCGCGGCCGCGGACCTGGAGTACGTCCAGGGCAGGCAGGCAGCTGGCGCGGCATGAGTCAGCCTCACCTCTACGATGCGGGTGCGCTGATCGCCATCGACAAGAACGACCGGCGTATGTGGGCGCGCTATCAGGTCGCGGTGGACGAGGGTCGCGACGTCCGGGTACCCGCGGTTGTCGTCGGGCAGGCGTGGCGCGACTCGCGCCGCCAGGTGCACCTTGGCAAATTTCTGGTCGGCTGCCAAGTCGATCCGGTCGGGCTCGAGACCGCCAAAGCCGCAGGAGTCCTCTGCGGACGAGCCAGGACCTCCGACGTGGTCGACGGAACCGTGGTCGTCATGGCCGCGGCGACGGGCGCGGTCATCTGGACATCCGACCCGGACGACATCAAGGCGCTGGCGGATGAATCGGGCACGAGGCCAGCGCTGGTCATCCGCGCAGTGTGACTGCCTGCACGGCGGTCAGCTTTGTTTCCCCGCGGTGGCAGCGGTCAGCTCCTCCTACACGCCCACGAAATCGTCAGCACCCACGCCGCCGATCTGGGCTCATATCCGAGTTGTCCGCGAATCTTTCCTGTTGACCGGACGAAGGATCGAATCTAGATTCGAAATAATCGACTACGCGTGAAATCGCGCAACTGATCATTGGGCGCTCTAGCCTGAGGCGACCCCCCTTCCCCGGGTTCGTGCCATAAGGGAGGCAGAAATCATGGGAGCAGTCAAGCAGGCATTCGACCTATTGCCAGGGCTGCCGTCGCGAGACGACGCTGAGGTAGGGGAACTGATGGACGTCGTCTCCCGCCTGCCAAGGGAGAACCTCGAGGAGATCGCTCGGAGCCTCCTGCGGGCCGCACTCGCCACTAGGCGGATGGGAGGGCCGGAATACCTGGAATGCCTCGCTGAAGACACCCTTGTCACCTTCCGCCTGCGGGGGGATGCTGAGGTTGACAGGGCCGTCAGGGAGGCGCCGGTCAAGCCGGCGGGTCCCGGCGGCTCGGTTGAGGTGGAGGAGATGTTGAGGGAGCGCAGCCTGTGAGGTAGTCATGCCGCTGCGGCTCAGCGCCGAGGGCCGGCAGGTATTTGACGAGTGGCGGGATTGGCGCTGCAAGTCGCCGGAGGACGAGCAGCTCATCGCCAGGCTACTGAGGGACGTCGCCAGCGAGGACTGGGAGACGCGCTGGTTCTCCTACAAGGATCCGTCAGAGCAGGGCGTTACCATGCTCGCGGCACGGCCGGGTTTATACATCCACCTGCGCCTATGGGCTGGTGACGCGCGCGAGTTCACGATTGTCTCGATCAGCGACGTGCCGCCTGAGGAGTGGATACATCTGCCGTCGAACTGAGAACGCCCTCATCCAGATCCGGCCATGCCCGGAGGGCCGCACGGGCTCGGCTAGCCACGGGGAGAGCCCTTCCTCCGGAGCTCCCGGCTCCTGCCCAGCCGTAGAGCACGCGGTCGAGCTCGGTCTGCTTGCGTTCCTCGTCTGCGAGGGCTGTGAGCGCGTGCCTGATCGGCTTGGGCACGCACCCGGTCCCTTGTTGTCCTGGATCCAGGCCGCCCTCTGCCGGGTGATCAGCGCCTAGTGCAGCAGATCACTGTTCCTTGAGGGGTTCGCCGTCACGTTCTGTTGGGTCAGGTGGCCTGGGTGATGTTCCCTTTCCCGGGGTGGCGCTGGAGGTAGCGGGCGTGCTCACCGTCGGCGTCGTACTTCCATTTCCAGGGATGCGCGGTCTTGTTGCAGCCGATGGTGAACTCGGTGATCTGGTTCTCCAGGTCGTCCTGGGAGGCGCAGGCGCGTCGTCGTTGGTCACCGTGTTCTCCTGCGTCGGTTCCGCCGCGGCGGGGAGTGCCTGTCCCACGCGCACCCGAACGCCTCGCGGTCGCCTGCCT
>JASHQP010000132.1 GCA_030039095.1 Streptosporangiaceae bacterium | reverse complement strand
ACGGGCGCCCCCTGGGTGCCGGACGCCCCGAGCACCCGGCGTTCGTCCGTGGTCTTCGAGGAAGACGACGACCTCGACGTGCCCGACTTCCTCAAGTGACCGCAGCGCCCGGCCTGCCCGCCGAGCTGGCTCGCGGGGTGCTGTTCCTGTTCACCGGCCGTGGCGGCGGCGTGAGCCCGGCGCCATACGACACGCTGAACCTCGGCGGGGCGGTGGGCGACGACCCGGCCGCGGTCGCCGAGAACCGGCGGCTGACCGCCCGGGCGTGCGGCCTGGCCGACGGCCGACTGGCCTGGATGCGCCAGGTGCACGGGGTGGCGGTGCGGTACGCCGACGCGGGGACTGCCGGGCATGACACCGCCGGGCATGACACCGCCGGGCATGACAGCGCCGGGCATGACACCGCCGGCTCTGCCGGCGAGACGCTGCCCGAGGCCGATGCCTCGTTCACCGACGTCCCCGGGCTGGGGCTGGGGGTGCTGGTCGCCGACTGCGCGCCGGTCCTGGTCGCCGACCCGCAGGCGCGGATCGTCGGCGCGGCGCACGCTGGCCGGGAGGGAATGGCGGCCGGTGTCGTCACCGGGCTGCTGTCGGCGATGTCGGCGGCCGGGGCGGACCCCGCCCGAATGCACGCCGTGATCGGCCCGCACATCTGCGGGGGCTGCTACGAGGTGCCCGCCGAGATGCGGGACAGGGTCGCGGGCAAGGTGCCCGAGGCCGGCTGCGTGACCCGGAGGGGAACGCCGGGCGTCGACGTCGGGGCCGGGGTCGAGGCGCAGCTCGCCCGGGCCGGGGTCGCGTCCATCGCCCGCGATCCGCGGTGCACGGCCGAGACGCCGTCCCTGTACTCCTACCGCCGCGACGGCCGGACCGGCCGGCTCGCCGGCCTGATCTGGCTCGCGTCATGATGGCCTAGTGACCATCTCGTTTCCATCCGAGCGCACCCCGCGCCGCCGTCTGACCCCGCGCACCCCGCGCACCCCCGCGCTGGTCGGCCATGAATGTACCGTTTGGCGGCCTCTAACCCGTCGATCGGTACATTCATGCGAGGTCTCCCACGGTGAGCGCCGTGGATGACGGCCGGAAGGCCGAGATCGCGGGGCGCCTGGAGGCGGTCCGCACCCGAATCGCGGCGGCGTGCGACGCCGCTGGGCGTTCCCGCGACGAGGTCACGCTGATCGCGGTGACCAAGACGTATCCCGTCTCCGACATCCGGCTGCTGTGCGAGCTCGGGGCGTGCGACATCGGGGAGAACCGGGACCAGGAGGCCGCTCCCAAGGCCGCCGAGTGCGCGGCCCTTGGCGTGCCGGTGACCTGGCACTTCGTCGGGCAGCTGCAGACCAACAAGGCCGCGAGCGTGGTCTCGTACGCGAGCGTGATCCACTCGGTCGACCGGTTGCGGCTCGTCGGCGCGCTCGGCTCCCGTGCCAGGCAAGCGGGCCGTGTGGTCACCTGCCTGGTCCAGGTCAGCCTGGACGGCGACCCGGACCGGGGCGGTGCGTTCGGGGCGCAGGCCATGGCCGTTGCCGACGCCATAGCCGCCGAGGAAGGTCTCGCACTCGGCGGCGTCATGGCCGTGGCGCCGCTCGACACCGACGCTGGCGAAGCGTTCCGGCAACTGGCGAAGGTGGCCGGCGCGGTGCGGTCCGCACATCCCGGTGCGGTGATGATCTCCGCGGGCATGAGCGCCGACCTGGAGCAGGCAATCGACGCCGGCGCGACACACGTGCGCGTCGGTACGGCGTTGCTCGGCGGCCGGCGCGCGTTCGTCAGGTAATGTCCGACGCGTGGCACGCGGCGCGAGCGTGGCCGCGGGGCAGGCGTGACGGAGGACAAAGATGGCCAGCGCGATGCGCAAGATGGCGGTCTATCTCGGCCTGGTAGAGGACGACAGCCGCTACGACGAGCAGTACCAGGACGAGTATGGTGCCGACGAGTATGAAGAGTACGGCGCCGAGTTCATCGACCAGAGCGATTCTCGCGAAGTGATCAGGCAGTCCGAGGCGAGCAGGCTGCCGGAGCGCGAGGGCGCCGTGGCCGTGCAGACCACCGATCTGGCCAGGATCACCACATTGCACCCCCGCACATACAATGAGGCTCGTACGATCGGAGAGCACTTCCGTGAGGGCACTCCGGTGATCATCAACCTGACCGAGATGGTCGACAGCGACGCCAGGCGCCTCGTGGACTTCTCGGCCGGCCTGATCTTCGGGCTCCGTGGGAGCATCGATCGGGTAACCAACAAGGTGTTCCTGCTATCACCGGCGAACATCGAGGTAGCCGCCGAGGACAAGGCGCGGATAGCGGAACGAGGATTCTTCAATCAGAGCTGACGTGCCAGCCGGGAGCTGGCGTGAGGGCAGGGCTGGGTAGTGGACATCGTACGGACCGTTCTCACCTACGTGCTCTGGCTCTACCTGCTGCTTCTCATCGGCCGGCTGATCATCAGCTGGATCCAGGCTTTCTCCCGCGACTGGCACCCCACCGGGGTCGTTCTGGTGATCGCCGAGGTCATGTAAACCGCCACCGATCCGCCACTGAGATTGCTAAGGCGCTACATTCCATCGGTCAGGCTCGGTACTGTGGCCTTGGACCTCAGCTTCATGGTGCTGTTCCTGGTGATACTCATTCTGCTGGATGCCGTGGTGCCGAGGATCTGATCGGGTAGCGTCCACAGGGGACCTAGCTCGACGCGCCAAGGAGACGACGACATGCCACTGACGCCCGCGGATGTGCGGAACAAGCAGTTCAGCACGACCAGGCTCAGGCCCGGCTACGACGAAGAGGAAGTGGATGCTTTCCTCGACGAGGTCGAAGCGGAACTCGACAGGCTGATCCAGGAGAACGAAGAGCTCCGGGCCAAGCTGGCCGAGGTGCTGCGCGGGGGCAAGGTGCCCGCCCTCAACGCTCCGCATGCCGAGGCCCCCGCCGACCTCATGGCGGCAGAGCCGCCCCGCCACGAGCCGGAGCCGGTGCGGCCGCCCGAGCCGGTGATGATGCCCACCAGGCCCGCCGAGGACAACATGGACACGGCGGCGCGGGTGCTGGCGCTGGCTCAGCAGACGGCTGACCAGGCAATCGCCGACGCGCGGCGCGAGGCCGACGAGACGCTCGGGCGCGCCAGGCGCGAGGCCGACGACATCCTCACCAAGGCCCGCCGCCAGTCCGAGCAGATCACCAGCGACGCCCGGGCCCGCGCCGAGAGCCTGGAACGGGACGCCCAGGAGCGGCACCGTCAGGCGATGGGCTCGCTCGTGCAGTCGCGCGAAGAACTCGAGCGGCGGGTTGACGACCTGCGCGCGTTCGAGCGCGAGTACCGCAGCAGGCTCAAGGCTTACCTCGAGGGCCAGCTGCGCGACCTCGAGGCGGGCGCGGCCGACAGCGGCGTCTTCCCCGCCGTGGCCACCGGGCCGCAGTCGTCGGTGACCGCGGGCATGGGTCGCATGGATGTCCGCAACGGCGGCCAGCCGGCCGTCACCGGGTCTTACCCGACGCCGGAGCCGGTCAGCCACGGTGGTTTCCACCCGGCAGACTCCGCGCCGCACGACCGCCGATAGATCGCTAGACGCACGTCCCAGCCCGGGCCGCTGATGGCGGCTCGGGCTGGCCTAGTCCGGTAACTGCCCGTGGAGCTTTGCCCGTGATCCGGTTCGGTGCCGTCCTCACGGTCGTGCTCGTGGCCATGGGGCTGCTCGCCGGGGGGGTTCTGACCAACAGCCTGCTCCTGGTCTACCTGGCCATCGGCGTGGCCGCGCTGTCCGCCGTGATGCTGGCCGTCGGGCTCGTGATCTGGCGCGGGGACATCTTCGGCGAGGTGTCCGCCCGGCGGACCGCGGCGCCAGCGGGCCTCGCGGCCGCAACCGCCGGGATGGCTGGTCCGGCCCCCGCTCCCGCCGGTGCCGCCCCCGCGCCGGTGGGGATGACCCCGGTTCCGCCGGGCCGGATGCCGG
>JASHQP010000131.1 GCA_030039095.1 Streptosporangiaceae bacterium | reverse complement strand
ACCTCGAGGTCGTGCTGCGGCAGATCGTCGAAGCCGCGGTCACGCTCGTCGATGCCCAGTACGGTGCGCTCGGGGTCATCGGCGAGGGCGGCGGGCTGGCCGAGTTCGTACCGGTGGGCCTCGACGAGAAACAGATCGCGAAGATTCATCACTGGCCCGAGGGCCGGGGCCTGCTCGGTGAGCTGATCACCAACCCGCAGCCGCTGCGGCTGGCCGACATGTCCACCCATCCGCGGTCGTATGGGTTCCCCGAGGGGCATCCCCCGATGAAAACCTTCCTCGGTGCTCCGGTGCGGATCCGGGACGAGGTGTTCGGCAACCTGTACCTCACCGAAAAGAGGGGCGGCGCCGAGTTCGACGAGGAGGACGAGGCGCTCCTGACCGCCCTCGGCGCCGCGGCAGGGGTCGCGATCGGGAACGCACGGCTGTACGAGGAGGCCCAGCGGCAGCAGCAGTGGCTGCGGGCGAGCACCGAGGTCACCCAGCGGCTGCTGTCCGAGGCAGACCCCGGCGAGGTGCTGGCCCTGGTGACCGGCCGGGCGCTGGAGATGTCCGGCGCCGACCTGGTCGTGCTGGCGCTGCCGACCGGCGACAGATCGCAGCTGGTGATCGAGCACGCCGTGGGCGAGGGTGCCGACGACGCCCTCGGCCTGGTGCTGCCGGTGAGCGGCTCGGTATCGGGAATGGTGCTGGGCAGTGGCAAGCCGCTGAGCCTGGACGACTTCAGCAGCGACGAGCGCGTGGCAGCGGTCGCACGAGAGAACATGCCTCTCGGCCCCGCGGTGGTGTTTCCGCTCGGGGCGCCGGGCAACGTCCGGGGGATCCTGACCGCCGGCCGGCGGCCGGGCTCACTGCCGCTCGCCCCGCCCGCGGTCGAGATGCTGGTCAGCTTCGCCGCGCAGGCGGGGATCGGGCTGGAACTGGCCGAGCACCGCCGGGACGCACAGCGCATCGCGGTGTTCGAGGACCGGGACCGGATCGCCCGCGACTTGCACGACCTGGTCATCCAGCGGCTGTACGCCACCGGGATGTCCATGGAGAGCCTGGCCGTCCGGATGGGCGACTCGGACAACGCGCGGCGGTTGAACAGCGCGGTGGACGCCCTCGACGAGACCATCAAGGAGATCCGGTCGGCCATCTTTTCGCTGCATTCGCGCCCGGGCACCGAGGAGACCGGCCTCCGCGCCCAGATCCTCGACGTGGTGGATGGGGCCGCCGCCACGCTCGGGTTCACGCCGGAGCTGCGGATGTCCGGTCAACTCGCTGACATCCCCGCTGACGTAGCCGAGAATCTGCTCGGCGCGCTGCGCGAGGCGCTGTCGAACGCCGCGCGGCACGCCAAGGCCAGCAGGGTCGAGGTGACGGTCGAGGCAGGCCCGGAAGTCATCCTGGTGGTCAGGGACAACGGCGTGGGCCTCAGCGAAACCGGGCGCCGCAGCGGGCTGGCCAACCTGGCCGACCGCGCGGCCCTGCTGGGCGGAACCATGCTCGCCAGGCGCGCGGAAGAAGGCGGTACCCATCTCGAATGGCGGGTACCGCTGCGCAGGTCCTAGTCCTCGAGCGCGGCGAGGCCGGGCAGCGTCTTGCCCTCCAGGTACTCGAGGCTGGCGCCGCCGCCGGTGGAGACGTGCCCGAACGCGTCGTCGCGGAATCCAAGGGTGCGCACGGCCGCGGCGGTGTCGCCGCCGCCGACCACGCTGAACGCGTCGCTGTCGGCTATGGCTCGGGCGACCGCCCGGGTGCCATCCGCGTACCGGGGCATCTCGAACACACCCATCGGCCCGTTCCAGAAGATGGTCTTCGCCGCGGCGAGCCTGGCCGCGAACAGCTTGGCGGATTGCGGGCCGACGTCCAGGCCCATCCGGTCGGCCGGGATCGCGGCAGAGGAGACGACCTGGGGCGGCGCTGCGTCGCCGCGGCCGGCGGACACGGTCATGTCGGGCGGAAGGACGAGCTCCACGCCCGACCGCGCCGCCTGGTCCAGAAAGGCACGCGCCGTGCCCGGGTCGCCGTCCAGCAGCGAAAGGCCCACATCGTGGCCTTGCGCGGCCAGGAACGGGAACGCCATTCCCCCGCCGATCAGGATCTGGTCGGCCACGCCGATCAGGCTGCCGACCACCGGGAACTTGTCCGCCACCTTCGCGCCGCCGAGCACCACCAGGTACGGGCGGGTGACGTGGCTGATCAGCCGCTGCAGCGCGGCCGTCTCCGCCTGGATCAGGTACCCGGCTGCGTGCGGAAGACGCGCGGGTACGTCGACAACGCTGGCGTGGCGGCGATGCACGGTTCCGAAGCCATCGCCGACGTACAGCTCGGCAAGCGAAGCGAGCTGATCGGCGAACCCTTCCCTGACCGCGTCGTCCTTGCTGGTCTCGCCGGGGTTGAACCGCAGGTTCTCCAGCACGAGCACCTCACCGGGTGCCAGAGCCGCCGCCGCGGACCGCGCGGACGGCCCAACGGTGTCGGCCGCCGTCGTCACCGGCCGGCCCAGCAGCTCACCGAGCCGGGCGGCGACCGGCGCCAGCGAGTACGCGAGGGCCGGCACGCCGCCCGGCCTGCCCAGATGCGAGCAGACCAGCACTGCGGCGCCGCGTTCGAGCAACGCGGTCAGGGTCGGCATGCAGGCGCGGATCTTGCCGTCGTCGGTGATCCGCCCGTCGTGGAGCGGGACGTTCAGGTCGGCGCGCACCAGCACCCGCCTGCCGCTCACCTCCAGGTCGTCGATCGTCTTCATCGTCATCCGGCCAGGGTCCGGCGTCTGATGCCCGGCACGGCAGGGACCAAGGTCACCCGCGGACAGGGCACCGGGCCCTATCTCTGACCGCGCGCACGGCACTGGGCTGGGCCACACAGGGAGCCACCGGGCTCAGGCTGGGTGGCCGAGGTTTCTCGCGATCTGGCTGGGCGACGTGGGCTGGAGGAACGCTCGATGACAGGCGGCCTGCGCAGACTCGAGGAGATGGACCCACGGGAGTCCATGGCGCTGCTCGGCAGCGTGCCGCTGGGCAGAATCGTGTTCACGGCACGGGCGCTGCCCGCCGTCCGCCCAGCCAGGCACCTCGTTGCCGACGATCACATCATCATCTGTGCGGACGGCGGGGTCGCCATCACATCGGAGAAGCCCGGAGCCGGAACCGTGGTCGCGTACCAGACGGACGCGATCGACCCGGCCGACAACCTCGGCTGGAGCGTGACGGTCGTGGGTGTGGCGCACCGGGTGGCCGATCCCGCTGCCGCCGGCGCCTTCCGCCGTGCCCTGAACCACTGGGCCGATGACGGGAACGACCAGATCATTTCGATGAGCCCAGGTGTGGTGACGGGATTCCGGCTGCTCGCGGGCCTTACGGCCCCGGCCGGCGGGTAGCGGCAGCGTGCTAGCTGGTCTGGCTGACGCGCCGCCCGGTGATCCGGCTGGGAGTTATACGCATGAACAGATCCCTGCCTCCGCCCGGCCACGGATCGACTCCGGCGTCCACGATCGAGACCCGCTCGGCCTCGGACTCGACGTGATGGGCCGAGCCCTGGATCAGCACGCTCCACCCCGTCCTTTCCGCGGTGTCGAAGTCATCGATCTCGAACGCCACCTTGTACTCGGCGTTCGCGATGCCGGTGCGCAGATCCTCGTCCGTTGCGCTGTCCGGCGTGGTGCGGAACACGATCGTTCCCTCGTAGAGCTGGTAGTTGACCGGCATGACCGTTGGGCCGTACCGGCCGGAGTAGCCGATCCGGCCGATACCGCCGGAAGCGATCAGCCGCAGGCACTCCGCCTCGTCCAGTTCCTCTAGCACAGGCCTAGCGTAGGTCATGCCCACGATCCGGCGACGGGTCGGCACAAGCCTCGATGAGCCGCGCACGAGTGGCCTGCAGCCTGCGCACGACCACCGCGGAGAACCGCCGGCTGAGCTCGTAACCGAGGAGCGGATCGGCGTCGCAGGCCGCGCGCACCGCCGCGGCATCGAACGCAAAGGCCTGCGTCGCCTGCGTGGCGACGGCGCCGAAGCGCCACTGGTACGGCGGCAGCATCCACGACAAGCCGATCACGTCGCCCCGGCCGAGCGTCTCGATGATCACCCGGCCGTCGCCCGGCACGCTCGCGTCGAGCGTCAGCCGCCCGGCGTCGATCAGCCAGAACCGGTCGGCCCTGGCCCCCTCGTCGAACAGCCGCTGCCTGGATGGAATCGAGACGTGCTCGCACAGGTCGGCCAGCTTGGCCAGCTGGGCTGGCGGCATGCCGCGCAGGAACGGCTGCGCTCCGAGCACTGATATGCCCACGATCACGCGCGGCTCGTTTGTCTTGCTCATGGCTGGGCGCCTCCCTTCACGGCCAGCGTGACCCAGTCCGGCCTGCGTCGCAGGAGCCGTGCGGCCCTGCCCGGCAGGACCTTCTTCCCCGGCCGGAGGGATCGCCGGGCGGACCAAGGTCCCGGCAAGGCGGTGGCGAATGGCCCTGACCGCCGGCGGCCCGGCGATGCCAGGCTGCCCGGGACTCGGAACGGGAGGCAGCCGGTGAACGTACTCGACCTGTCGCGCTGGCAGTTCGGCATCACGACCGTGTACCACTTCCTGTTCGTGCCGATCACGATCGGGATGGCGTTCCTGGTGGCCGGCTTCGAAACCGCGTGGCTGCGCACCGGGCACGAGCGCTGGCGCAGGCTCACGACGTTCTACGGCAGGCTGTTCCTGATCAACTTCGCGCTGGGCGTGGTCACCGGGATCGTGCAGGAATTCCAGTTCGGCATGAACTGGTCGGAGTACTCGCGCTACGTCGGGAACATCTTCGGCGCCCCCCTGGCGATCGAGGCGCTGCTGGCGTTCTTCCTCGAATCCACCTTCCTGGGACTGTGGATCTTCGGCTGGGACCGGCTCCGGCCGGGGCTGCACAACGCCTGCATGTGGATCGTGGCGGTGGGCACCACGCTGTCGGCCTACTTCATCCTGGTCGCCAACGCGTGGATGCAGCATCCCGTTGGCTACACCTACGACGCCGCCAAGCACATCGACGTGCTGTCCAGCTTCCTGAAGGTCCTGATCAACCCGGCACAGCTGGCCGGGTTCCCGCACGTGATCGCGGGCTGCTTCCTGACCGCCGGGGCGCTGGTGGCGGGCGTCGCTATGTGGCACCTCATGCGGCATCGCGACGCCAGTGACGGCGACGCGTCCGCGTTCCGCTCGGCGGCCAGGGCGGGCGCGATCACCGCGCTGGCCGCCGCGGTGGTCACGATCGCCACCGGCGACATCCAGGGCAAGCTGTTCACCACCCGGTATCAGCCGATGAAGATGGCCTCCGCCGAGGCGCTGTACCACACGTCGAAGCCCGCCCCGTTCTCGCTGCTCACGATCGGGAACCTGAACGGGACCAGGCCGGTGTTCCAGATCACGCTGCCCCGGCTGCTGTCGTTCCTGGCCACCGGCAACTGGAACAGCCGGGTGCAGGGCATCGACAACCTGCAGGCCCACTACAGCCAGGTCTACGGCCCCGGCTCCTATACCCCGGTCGTCCCCGTCGTGTACTGGAGCTTCCGGCTGATGATCGGCGTCGGCCTGCTCGCCGCGCTGATCGCCCTGATCGCGCTCGTCGCGATCCGGCGCGGCCGGCGTCCGCGCTCTCGCTGGCTGCTGTGGCCGGTGATCGCGCTGCCGCTGCTGCCGCTCGCGGCGAACTCGTTCGGCTGGATCATGACCGAGATGGGCCGCCAGCCGTGGCTGGTCTACGGGCAGCTCGAGACCGCGGCCGGGGTGTCGGCGAACTCGGGCGGCGAGGTGCTCGCCTCGATGCTCGTCCTGACCGTGCTCTACGGCGTGCTGGCGGTCATCGAGGCCGGTCTGATGCTCAAGTACGTCAGGGCCGGGCTGGATACCGAGCCGGAGCCCGGCGAGCCGGCCGGCCAGGCCGAGACCCCCCCGCTCGTCTACTGAGGGAAGGAACCCGCCGTGCACTTGTCCGACCTGTGGTTCATCGCGATCGCCGTGCTGTGGGCCGGGTACTTCCTGCTGGAGGGATTCGACTTCGGCGTCGGCATCCTGCTGCCGGTGCTGGGGCGTGACCACACGCAGCGCCGGGTCATGATCAACGCGATCGGCCCGGTCTGGGACGGCAACGAGGTGTGGCTGCTGACCGCCGGCGGCGCCACGTTCGCGGCGTTCCCGTTCTGGTACGCGTCGATGTTCAGCGCGCTGTACCTGCCGTTGCTGATCGTGCTGGTCGCGCTCATCATCCGGGGGGTCGGGTTCGAGTTCCGCGGCAAGCGGGAATCCGCGCGCTGGCGGGCCGGCTGGGACACGGCGCTGTTCCTCGGGTCGCTGGTGCCCGCGATCCTGTGGGGAGTCGCGTTCGCCAACGTGCTCCGCGGCATCCCGCTGAACGCCGCGCACAACTACACCGGCAACTTCTTCACTCTGCTGAACGGGTACGCGCTGCTCGGCGGCCTGGCCACGCTGAGCCTGTTCACCCTGCACGGGGCCGTGTTCCTGGCGCTGAAGACCACCGGCGAGGTGCGGCGCCGCGCCGCCGCGGCGGCCTGGGCGGTGGGTGCGGCCGC
>JASHQP010000130.1 GCA_030039095.1 Streptosporangiaceae bacterium | reverse complement strand
TTCGAGTCGATGCGGGCCACCCTGGAGAAGGACCACACCACCGGCCAGGAAGACGCGCTGCTGGACATCTACCGCAAGCTGCGTCCCGGCGAGCCGCCGACGCGTGAGTCGGCGCAGGCTCTGCTGGAGAACCTGTACTTCAACCCGAAGCGGTACGACCTGGCCAAGGTGGGCCGGTACAAGGTCAACAAGAAGCTCGGCCTGGCGCTGCCGATCAGCCAGGGCACGCTGACCGAGGAAGACATCGTCGCGACGATCGAGTACCTGGTCCGGCTGCACACCGGCGAAGAGGAGATGAAGTCGCCGGGCGACGCGATCGTGCCGGTCGAGACCGACGACATCGACCACTTCGGCAATCGCAGGCTGCGCACCGTGGGCGAGCTGATCCAGAACCAGGTCCGGCTGGGCCTGGCCCGCATGGAGCGGGTGGTCAGGGAGCGGATGACCACGCAGGACGTGGAGGCGATCACGCCGCAGACGCTGATCAACATCCGTCCGGTGGTCGCGTCCATCAAGGAGTTCTTCGGCACCAGCCAGCTCTCCCAGTTCATGGACCAGACCAACCCGCTGGCGGGCCTCACCCACAAGCGCCGGCTGTCGGCGCTCGGGCCGGGCGGCCTGTCCCGTGAGCGGGCCGGGTTCGAGGTCCGGGACGTCCACCCGAGTCACTACGGCCGGATGTGCCCGATCGAGACGCCGGAAGGCCCGAACATCGGCCTGATCGGCTCGCTCTCCTCGTACGGGCGGGTCAACGCGTTCGGCTTCGTGGAGACGCCGTACCGCAAGGTGAAGGCGGGGAAGGTCACCGACCAGATCGAGTACCTCACCGCCGACGAGGAGGACCGGCACGTCATCGCGCAGGCCAACACGCCGATCAGTGCGGACGGGTCGTTCGCCGAGGACCGCGTCCTGGTCCGGCGCAAGGGTGGCGAGATCGACTACATCGGGCCGGACGACGTCGACTACATGGACGTCTCGCCGCGGCAGATGGTGTCGGTCGCGACCGCGATGATCCCGTTCCTCGAGCACGACGACGCCAACCGGGCGCTCATGGGCTCGAACATGCAGCGCCAGTCGGTTCCGCTGCTGCGCAGCGAGGCGCCGCTGGTCGGCACCGGCATGGAGTACCGCGCCGCGACCGACGCGGGCGACGTTATCGTGGCCGAGCAGGGCGGCGTGGTCGAGCAGGCCAGTGCCGACTTCATCGCGATCGCCAACGACGATGGCACCCGCAGCACCTACCTGGTGGCCAAGTTCCGCCGCTCCAACCAGGGCACCTGCTTCAACCAGAAGCCGGTGGTCGAGGAGGGCCAGCGGGTCGAGGCGGGCCAGGTGATCGCGGACGGCCCGTGCACCGATCACGGCGAGATGGCCCTGGGCAGGAACCTGCTCGTCGCCTTCATGCCGTGGGAGGGCCACAACTACGAGGACGCGATCATCCTGTCCCAGCGACTGGTCCAGGATGACGTGCTGTCGTCGATCCACATCGAGGAGCACGAGGTCGACGCGCGGGACACCAAGCTCGGCCCCGAGGAGATCACCAGGGACATCCCGAACGTCTCCGAGGACGTGCTCGCCGACCTCGACGACCGCGGCATCATCCGGATCGGCGCCGAGGTGACCACCGGCGACATCCTGGTGGGGAAGGTCACGCCCAAGGGCGAGACCGAGCTGACCCCGGAGGAGCGGCTGCTGCGCGCGATCTTCGGTGAGAAGGCCCGGGAGGTCCGGGACACCTCGCTGAAGGTGCCGCACGGCGAGTCAGGAAAGGTCATCGGCGTCCGGGTGTTCACCAGGGAGGACGGCGACGAGCTGCCGCCCGGCGTGAACGAGCTGGTCCGGGTCTACGTCGCGGCCAAGCGGAAGATCACCGACGGTGACAAGCTGGCCGGCCGTCACGGCAACAAGGGCGTGATCGCGAAAATCCTCGCGGTCGAGGACATGCCGTTCCTCGAGGACGGCACGCCGGTCGACATCGTGCTGAACCCGCTCGGTGTGCCCGGCCGCATGAACGTCGGCCAGGTACTCGAGACTCACCTGGGCTGGGTGGCCAGCTCCGGCTGGGACGTCGGCGCCGCGATCGCCAACGGCGGCGACTGGCGGGAGCGGCTTGCGGCCATCGGCGCCGGATCGGCGGCGCCGGGTACCAAGGTGGCGACGCCGGTCTTCGACGGCGCCAAGGAAGAGGAAATTACCGGCCTGCTCGGCAGCACGCTGCCGAACCGGGACGGCGAGAGGATGGTCGGCGCGAGCGGCAAGGCGACCTTGTTCGACGGCCGCACCGGCGAGCCGTTCAAGGACCCGGTCTCGGTCGGCTACATCTACATCCTCAAGCTGCTGCACCTGGTCGACGACAAGATCCACGCCAGGTCGACCGGCCCGTACTCGATGATCACCCAGCAGCCGCTGGGCGGTAAGGCGCAGTTCGGCGGGCAGCGGTTTGGTGAGATGGAGGTCTGGGCGCTCGAGGCATACGGCGCCGCGTACGCGCTCCAGGAACTGCTCACGATCAAGTCCGACGACATTCTCGGAAGGGTCAAGGTCTACGAGGCGATCGTCAAGGGCGAGAACATCCCCGAGCCCGGCATCCCTGAGTCGTTCAAGGTGCTGATCAAGGAGATGCAGTCGCTCTGCCTGAACGTGGAGGTGCTCTCCAGCGACGGCGCGGCGATCGAGATGCGGGAAACCGACGAGGACGTCTTCCGCGCAGCGGAGGAACTCGGCATCGACCTGTCCCGGCGTGAGCCGAGCAGCGTTGAAGAGGTCTGATCCGAACTACCCCAGGGGACGAAACACGTGCTAGACGTCAACTTCTTTGACGACCTGCGGATTGGCCTTGCCACGGCCGACGACATCAGGCTGTGGTCGCACGGCGAGGTCAAGAAGCCAGAAACAATCAACTACCGCACCCTCAAGCCGGAGAAGGACGGGCTCTTCTGCGAGAAGATCTTCGGCCCGACCCGCGACTGGGAGTGCTACTGCGGTAAGTACAAGCGGGTCAGGTTCAAGGGCATCATCTGTGAGCGCTGCGGCGTCGAGGTCACAAGGGCCAAGGTGCGGCGCGAGCGGATGGGGCACATCGAGCTTGCCGCGCCGGTCACGCACATCTGGTACTTCAAGGGTGTGCCGAGCCGCCTCGGCTACCTGCTCGACCTGGCGCCCAAGGACCTGGAGAAGGTCATCTACTTCGCCGCGTACATGATCACGTACGTGGACACCGAGGCCAGGGACCGCGACCTGCCCAGCCTCGAGGCCAAGATCACCGTCGAGAAGCAGCAGCTCGAGCAGCGCCGCGACGCCGACATCGAGGCAAGGCAGTCCAAGCTGGAGAAGGACCTCGCCGAGCTCGAGGCGGCTGGCGCCAAGGGTGATGCGCGCCGCAAGGTGCGGGAGAGCGCCGATCGTGAGTGCCGGCAGATCCGCGACCGGGCTGGCCGCGAGATCGACCGGATCGAGGAGGTCTGGAACAGGTTCCGCGGGCTCAAGGTCCAGGACCTGGAGGGCGACGAGCTGCTGTACCGCGAGATGCGGGACCGGTTCGGCCGCTACTTCCGCGGTGGCATGGGAGCCCAGGCCATCCAGGAGCGAGTGGGCAGCTTCGACCTCGAGGCCGAAGCCGCCAGCCTGCGGGAGACCATCCGCACCGGCAAGGGCCAGCGCAAGGCCCGCGCGCTGAAGCGGCTCAAGGTCGTGTCCGCGTTCCTGAACACCACCAACAGCCCGCTGGGCATGGTGCTCGACTGCATCCCGGTGATCCCGCCGGACCTGCGGCCGATGGTGCAGCTCGACGGCGGCAGGTTCGCCACCTCCGACCTGAACGACCTGTACCGCAGGGTCATCAACCGGAACAACCGGCTGAAGAGGCTGCTCGACCTCGGCGCGCCCGAGATCATCGTGAACAACGAGAAGCGGATGCTGCAGGAGGCCGTGGACTCGCTGTTCGACAACGGGCGGCGTGGTCGGCCGGTGACCGGGCCGGGCAACCGCCCGCTGAAGTCGCTGTCCGACATGCTCAAGGGCAAGCAGGGCCGGTTCCGCCAGAACCTGCTCGGCAAGCGAGTCGACTACTCGGGCCGCAGCGTCATCGTGGTCGGCCCGCAGCTCAAGCTGCACCAGTGTGGCCTGCCCAAGGAGATGGCGGTCGAGCTGTTCAAGCCGTTCGTGATGAAGCGGCTGGTGGACCTCAGTCACGCGCAGAACATCAAGTCCGCCAAGCGCATGGTGGAGCGCGCCAAGTCGGTCGTGTGGGATGTGC
>JASHQP010000129.1 GCA_030039095.1 Streptosporangiaceae bacterium | reverse complement strand
GAGGGCAGGGCTCGGGCGCCGGCCGCGGTCGACCAGCCCAGGCTGACCGCGGGCAGCTGGGTCCGCCCCGGCGGCGTCGTGTTCGAGCGCACGTTCGCCGAGGCGCTCGGGGTCGGCGTCGGCGACCGCGTCACGCTGGGCGGCCGGGCGTTCCGGGTGGCCGGCATCGCGGTCACCGCCGCCGACCTGCCGTACCCGAACGTCTGTTATTCCACCGGCGGCGGCTGCGTCTTCGACGCCCCGTACAGCGGCCCGGCGCCGCTGGCCAGCCGCGTCGGGTTCGCCTGGGTGACCGAGCCGGATGCCCGCTCGCTCGCCTCGCCGCAGGCGCCGCTGAGCTACTTCCTGAACCTGAGGCTCGAGGACCCGGCCGCCGCGCCGGCGTTCGTCAGCAGGTTTGGCTCGGGGTACCTGATCCCGTGGCAGGCCATCCAGACCGGAGACGGGCTGCTGGTGCAGGACGAGCAGACCGTGCTCTCGCCCGGTGCCTGGCTCGCCGGGCTGCTGGCGATCGCGTGCGTGGCCGTGCTGGCCGGAGGCCGGATGGCCGAGCGCACCCGGCGGGTAGGCCTGCTGAAGGCCGTCGGCGGCACGCCGGCCACGGTCGCCGTGGTACTGCTGGCCGAGAACCTGGTCCTGGCCCTGGTCGCCGCCGCCGCCGGACTGGCGATCGGGTGGCTGGCCGGCCCGCTCCTCGCCAGCCCGGGCGCCGCCCTGGTCGGCAGTCCCGGCGCGCCGGCGTTCACCCCGTCCACCGCGGGCGTGGTGGTAGCCGTCGCCCTGGTCGTGGCGCTGGCCGCGACGCTCGTGCCGGCCATCCGCGGAAGCCGGACCAGCACCGTCAGCGCGCTGGCCGACGCGGCATGGCAGCCGCGGCGCCGGGCCGGGCTGATCGCGCTGTCCGCCCGGCTCCCGGTGCCGCTCCTGCTCGGGCTGCGGCTGGTGGCCCGCAGGCCGCGCCGGGCGCTGCTGAGCCTGGCCAGCGTCGCGGTTACCGCCGCCGGCATGGTCGCGGTGCTGGCCTTCCACACCAAGGTTCACCTGGCGACCTCAGGTCACTCGCACGGGCTGGGCAACCCGGCGTTCGACCGGGATGCGCAGGTGCTGATGGCGCTCACCGTGATGCTGCTCGGGCTGTCGGCCCTGAACGCGATCTGCGCGGCCTGGGCGACCGTCCTGGACACCGCGCGTGCCTCGGCGCTGGCTCGCGCGCTCGGCGCGTCGCCGGGCCAGGTCACCGCCGGGATAGCCGCGGCGCAGGTGCTGCCCGCCGTGCCGGGCGTGCTGCTCGGCATCCCGCTGGGTATCGGGCTGTTCGATGTCGCCGCTCAGGGCGTGGGGGTGGTCGTCCCGCCGGTATCGTGGCTGGCCGGCGCCGTCCTCGGCACCCTGGTCGTGCTCGCCGTGCTGGCCGCTCTCCCGGCCCGCGTCGGCGCCGCCCGCCCGGTGTCCCCGGCCCTGCGGGCCGACTCCGGCTGACGTGACCAAGTCGGGTGCCGAACCGCGCCGCGCGTTGACCCAGATTCAAGGAAAGCGCGCGATGATGGTCTCGTCAGGTGCGCTCCGCATCCGGCGGGCGCGGCGCGCGACGCTACCGTGGAGGTGCGCGATGACCATCGGCGAGACCCTGGCGGAAGCACGCCGGAGCGCGGGTCTCACGATTACTCAGGTCAGCGAGCGCACGCGGGTCAGAGAAACGATCATCCGGGGCATCGAGCAGGACGACTACTCCGCGTGCGGCGGTGATTTCTACGCCCGCGGCCACATCCGGAGCGTCGCCCGCATGGTCGGGGCCGACCCGGTCCTGCTGATCGCGGAGTACGACGCGACCGTGCGGGCTCCCGAGGAGATCACTGCGGCCGAGGCGCTCGAGCCGACGATGGCGATAAGGGCGGTCGAGCGGCGCCCGACCAACTGGACGGCGATCCTCGCGGTCGCCGCGCTGGCGGCGTTCGGATTCCTCGGCTACCACCTCGCCTCGTCCAGCGGGCGCGCGACCGCGTCCCCGGCGGCCGTGACCGGCCCGGTGCATCACGCCGCCCGGCACGCCACCCGGCACGATGGCCACGCCGCGGCGCACCCGCGCCCGGCATCCTCGCCCGCGACGGCACAGCTCACCTCGCTCACTCCGGTCAGCGTGACCGCGTTCGGCCCGGACGGCCCGGGGCAGGGTGACAACCCGGGACAGGCCTCCCTGGCGGTCAGCGGCAACCCGGCGACCCCCTGGAACACCGACTGGTACGCCACGGCCAACTTCGGGAACATGCAGTCGGGCACCGGCCTGCTGCTCAACATGGGCAAGCCGGTGACGGTCACCAGCGCACAGATCACGCTCGGCGCCACCCCCGGCGCCGACGTGCAGCTGCGCACCGGCAACGTTCCTCAGCTCGCGGACCTGAAGACGGCCGCGACAGCGACCAACGCCGGCGGGGTGCTGCACCTGCAGCTCACCGCCCCGGCGCAGGGCCAGTACCTGCTGATCTGGTTCACCAAGCTGCCGCCCGACAGCTCCGGCACGTTCGAGGCCTTCGTCTCCGGCGTCAGCCTGAGGGGCCCGGCCTGAGCAGAGCCGCCACCGCCGCGTCGGGGACCGGCGCGAAGTCGCGGTACCACTCGCCGACCGAGGAGAACGACGCCGGCGTCCACAGGCAGCGCACCTCGTCGCAGCTGGCGAGCAGCGCGGCGGCCGAGCCCGGCGAGCCGACCGGTGCCGCCATGATCACGCGCGCCGCACCCTGGGCCCGGGCGACCAGGCAGGCGGCACGCGCGGTGGAGCCGGTCGCGATGCCGTCGTCCA
>JASHQP010000010.1 GCA_030039095.1 Streptosporangiaceae bacterium | reverse complement strand
CTCAGCCCTGGCCGGGCGCGCGGTAGAGCTCCTCGGCCCGCTTGATCTGGGCCAGTGAACGGTTGACGGGGACGCCATGGCCCTCGAGCAGCGGAAGGATCTCGTTGCTGTGGTAGCTCAGGAAGGCCATGCCGCCCGCGTCTCCCCGCAGCCGGAACCAGACGCCGATCCTGCTCCAGCGCAGCGACACGAGCTCGGCGATGGCCAGTTCCTCGTAGCGCGCCTCCCACGTCGGCACGATCCACCGGCTGATCGCGGTGCCGCGGATCCGGACACCCCAGTCGAAGAACTCCAGCCGGGCGAGGTTTCCGCTGGTGATGAGCGCCCGGCACATCACGCCGCCCCAGAAAACCCGGTCGAAGTCCACCGCTGGCACGTCGATGGTGCGCCCGCACGAGGCCGCCCGCCTGATCCAGAAGCCCAGCCCTCCGGCGACAGCGACGGCGAGCACCACCACGACCACGATGTCGACCAGCACCCGACCTCCAGAGCTTGGCAGCGGACCGGCGCCTCGGCCGGGATGGCCGGGCGTGATCAGCCGACTCCCAGGATCGCCCACATGCCCCCGGTGTGGGTAGTCGGGTGGGCCGGACGTTAGCTGACCATGCAGCCGCTGCTGTGACCCTTGGCCGGGAAGGCCCTGGCCAGGGCGTCGGCGATCTGCTGGGACCGCTGCGCGTATCCGGCGGAGGTGTAGTGGATGCCGTCGCTGATGAACCAGCTCGGCTGCACGAGGGACGCCCAGTTGAAGATGCGCATGTTCGGGTACTTGGAGCAGGCCTGACTCAGCGCGGTGTTCCACACCTGCATGCTGGACTCGGCGTAAGGGCCGCTGTTGAGCGTGGAAACAACGTCGACCCACAGCACCGGCGAGCCATGAGCGACGGACATGATCTCACGGATGCGCTGCGCCGGTCCCACGGCCGAGCCGATCGCGACGTCGGCGGCGTCGTTGGTGCCCAGCGCGATCACCCAGCAGCCCTTGAAGCCCTGCTGCACGATGTCCTTGGCGGCGTTGTAGCCGTTGGTGTCGCCGGGAAGGGTCTCGACGATCGAGTTCGCGCCGACGATGTTCGTGACGACCTTCTTGACCCCGACGTCGTGATACTGGGCGACCAGGCGCTGGTTGGGGTTGGCCAGGTATGCGGCGGAGACCATGCCCTCGGACGTGGAGTCCCCGAGGTGGGCCACCGCCTTGCACGAGGTTCGCAGCGCGGTGGTGGAGCCCGACGGGGAGTTCCCGGCCCGGGCCGCCGCGGGCTGGGCGCCAGCGGCGTGGTCGGCCGGCGCAGCCGGCAGGGTCGAGCCCGCCAGCGCCGTGGCGTTCGAGGCCGGCGGAACCTTGAACGCACCGGACAGGCCGGCTGACGCGGTGACCAGCACCGCTGCCGCACCGACCGCGGCCAGCGCGGTGGGCGCGGCGGCCAGGGCGCCTGCCCGGCGGGTCCTCGGGGCCGCGTGAGCTCCGGCCGGTCGTGCGGTCGTGGCGCGGATCTGCTTCCAGATCCGGGCCAGGGCGCCGCGGCGGATCGGCTCTTCGATGTAGCGCCAGGACACCGCGGCGACCACGATCGTGGCCGCGGTCTGCCATGCCGCGCGGGCCAGGTTCTCGGTGGCGTTGGCCGGCGTGGTCAGCACGATGACCGGATAGTGCCACAGGTAGATGCCGTAGGACCGGACGCCGAGCCAGCGCAGCGGCCGGCAGCCGAGCACGCGCCCGGTGAGCGCGCTGGGAACGGCGACCGCGGCGATGACGGCGGCGGACGCGAACGAGAGCACGACGAGACCGCCGCGGTACAGGAACGGGGAGTACTGGCCGGTCCGCCAGATCATCAGCGCGATCACGGCCAGCCCGGCAAACCCGCCAGCGTCGAGCAGGGCGCGGGCCGCGCGGCCGGGCGCGGGGCGGCGTGACGGCCAGGTCATGGCCAGCGCGGCGCCGATCAGAAGCCCCGCTGCCCGGGTGTCGGTACCCTCATACACCCGCGTCGGGTCGAGCCCGGGGTGATACAGGGCCAGCATCGCCAGTGCCGAGCCGGCGGCCAGGGCCAGCGTGGGCAGCGCGAGCCAGGCGACTCCGCCGGGCCGGCCGCGCCGGATCTTGCGGACGAGCAGCAGGCCGGCCAGCAGCAGCCACGGCCAGACGAGGTAGAACTGCTCCTCGACGGCCAGCGACCACAGATGGTCGAGCGGCTGCGGCGGCGCGAACCTGGCAAAGTACGACTGGCCCTGGACTATCAGGTACCAGTTGGAGGAGTACGTGGCCGCGGCCGCGTCCGCGCCGCGCAGGTTTGCCAGCCGTGCCCGGTCGAACAGCGTCACCCAGGCCGTGATCACCGCGACCATCACGAAGAGGGCCGGGAGCAGCCGCCGGGCGCGCCGGGCCCAGAAATCGGCCAGGGCCACCCGCCCGCGCGCCGCCCACTGCCCCAGGAGCAGGTCCGTGATCAGGTAACCGGAGAGGGTGAAGAACACCCCGACGCCGAGCAGCCCGCCCGGTGCCCAGCCCAGCTGCTCGTGAAAGGCGATGACCGCGAGCACCGCTATTGCCCGCAGCCCGTCGAGACCTGGCATGTACCGCTGGCCGGCGCGTACCGGTTCCGGCATGACGTCCCCTCCATGCCGCGGCCCGCCCGCACCGTCCCGGGCAGGTCATCGCTTGTACGCGGCAGGGACGTCAATACCCGATGTATTCATTTGACTACACATAGTAAGTGCCAAGGAAATGGCACGGGCGCGCGGCGCAGATGGGTCATCCCCGGCCATTCCACGCGAGGCCACGGGGCACGCGACGCCCGGAGCCTCGGCCAGGGCTGGTTGCCCCGGCCGAGGCGTCCGTCATCGCAGTGGGTTTTCGGCCTGGTCGTAGGGACTGTCCTAACGGTCAACTGCTCTCAGCGGGCCACCCACTTTTCCCCGTTCCAGTGCAGGATCTCGTTCCGGACGCCGGTGGCCTCGCTCACCACGAAGCCGACGGCCCAGCAGTTGCCGGACGATACGCAGCGCACGCCTTCAAGCTCATTGATGTCGCCGGCCGCGGTGCCTGCGGGATTGGGGGTGGTGACCTTGCGCCATTTCCTGCCGTTCCAGTGCAGGGCAACGTTCCGTCCTACCCCGACACCGACAGCGACGCTGCCCGAGATGCCGACGGCCCAGCAGTTGGCCGATGACACGCAGGTGGCCGCGAAAAGCTGGTTGCCGGCGCCGGTCCCGGTACCGTCCGGGTTGGGCGCAGTGGCCTTGGTCCATGTCTTCCCGTTCCAGCGCAGGACCTCGTCGAGGTTCTTGACGGGCGATGTGGTGCTGCCGTAGGTGCCCGCTGCCCAGCAGCTGTCCGCTGCTCCGCAGCCCAGGGCGAAGGCCTCGTTCACGCCGCCGGGCCTGGTGCCGCCGGGGTTCGGAACGTTCACCCGTGACCAGCTCTCGCCGTTCCAGCTCAGGACCTCGTTGCGCAGGACGCCGCTGGCCGATGTGGTCCCGTAGTCGCCCACCGCGATGCAGTCATTGGCCGAGAGGCAGCGCACGGAGTAGAGCGAGTTCACGTGCCCGATGCGGGTCCCGCCCGGATTGACCACGCGGAGCCTGGACCATTTCCTGCCGTTCCAGTGCAGGATCTCATTTGTGCGCTTTTCCGTCGGCCCTTGTGCCGCGGTGCCGAAGTCACCGACGGCCCAGCAGTCGGCGGACGTGACGCAGGTGGAGTCGTCGAGTTCGCTGATCTCGTTGCTGCCGTTGCCGCCCGGATCAGGAGTGCTGACAAGGGCCCATTTCCTGCCGTTCCAGTGCAGCGCCTGATTGAGCAGGGCGCCGCCGGAGGAGCGGTTGCCGACTGCCCAGCAGTCCGCCGCGGCCAGGCAGCGGACGGCGAACAGCTGGCTCACGCTGTCGGCGCCGGTCCCGCCAGGATCAGGAACGGAGACCTGCCGCCACTTCGTGCCGTTCCAGCGCATCATCTGATTGGCCATGCCGGTGCCTCCCGTGCCAGTCTGGCCGCCGACGGCCCAGCAGCTGGTTCTGGAGGTGCAGAAGACGCCGTCCAGGTAATGCAGGCCCGCGACCGCCGCAGCGGCTGGCACCGCACCGGGCCGCATGCCCGGCACCGGAAGTGCCCGCACCTGCGCCAGGTTCGGGGCAGCGGACAAGACCTTGGCCACATGCGCGGCGGCGGGGCTTGCGTACGCGGCCGAGACCGGCAGCGCGAGCGTCAGGGCCGCAGCCCCGCCCGCGAGTATCGTGAGCGATCGGCGCATCATCTCCCTCTCCTGGTGGCTTCGATGGATCTGCGTGCTGATGGCGGCCTGCTTCCCGTGCGGTGCGGCCGGGCAGGCTTCCGGATTCCAGGCTCACAGGCAGCGGGCGCGCGCACCACACACAGCAGCCCACATGACGGCCCACACGAACGCCGTGGCGGGAAGTCCTGTCAGCGTGCGATCGGCGTGCAGTCATGACAGGGCAGCCGGCTCCTCCGTTTGCGGAGCTGCTGCGCCAGCTTCGGGGCGCGATGAAGCTGACGCAGGAGGAACTGGCGGAGGAGGCTGGCCTTTCCGCGCGCGCGGTCAGCGACCTGGAGCGGGGCATCCACCAGACCGCCCGCAAGGACACCGCGCTGATGCTGGCCAGGGCGCTGGGCCTGGCCGAGCCGGTGGCCGTGGTGTTCGTGAAGGCGGCCCGGGGCCGGGCTGCGCCCGAAGAGGTGCTGGCTGCTCTGCAAGGGCCAGGGAGGCGAGCGGCCGAGACGGTGCCGCGGGCCTGGAACATCCCGGCCCGCAATCCGGCGTTCACCGGACGCGAAGGCCTGCTGGCCGCGGTGCGGGAGCGCCTGCAGGCCGGGCAGGCAGGAGTGGTGCAGGCGCTGCACGGGATGGGCGGAGTAGGGAAGACCCAGCTGGCGGCCGAGTACGCCCACCGTTTCGGCGACAGCTACGACCTGGCCTGGTGGATCAATGCCGAGCAAAGTGCCCTGATCGCAGACCAGGTCTCCGAGCTCGGGACGGCCCTGGGCTGGATTGCGCCCGGATCCGGCCACGAGGCGGTGCGGACAGCGGTGCTGGCCGAAATGCGGCAGCGCGGCCGCTGGCTGCTCGTCTTCGACAACGCCGGGAGGCCCGCGGATGTCACGCCATGGCTGCCGGGAGGCAGCGGGCACGTGCTGATCACCTCCCGCGAGCGCGGCTGGGAAGAGATCGCCGCGCCGATCGGAGTAGACGTACTCACCCGGGCCGAGTCGATCGCGATGCTGCAGGGCCGGGTTCCCGGGCTGGCCGAGACCGACGCAGGCCCGCTTGCTGCCGAACTCGGCGACCTGCCGCTGGCCATCGCCCAGGCGGCCGGGTTCATGACCGGCACCGGCACGGCGCCAGGCCAGTACCTGGGCCTGCTGCGGACCAGGGCCGGGCAGCTACTGGACCGCGGCGCACCGGGGTCGTACCCGCGCTCGCTGGCAGCCGCCACGGCTCTGACAGCAGCCCGGCTGGCCGAACAGGACCCTGCCGCTGCCGAGCTGGCCAGCCTCTGCGCATTCCTGGCGCCCGAGCCGATACCCGACTACCTGTTCACCCGCGCTGCTGGCCTGCTGCCAGGCGAGCTGGCAGCCCGGGCTGCCGATCCTCTGGCGTGGAGGCAGACTCTGGCGCACGTATCGGCACAGTCGCTGACCCGCGTCGATAACCGCGGGCTGCAGATGCACCGGCTCACCCAGGCCATCCTGCGAGATCAGCTGCCCCCGGCCCGCGCGGCCGCCACGCGCGCCTGCTCCGAGGCGATCCTGGCGGCCAGCGACCCCGGCCACCCGCCCAATCCCGAAACCTGGGCGGAGTGGGCGCATCTGCTGCCGCACGTGCTTGCCGCTGACCTGGCCGGCACCGACAGCGCTGACCTCCGCGAGCTCGCCCGCCGCGCGTGCTGGTACCTGATCGAGCGCGGCGATGCCCGCACACCACGAGACCTGATGAGCGGTCTCCACCGGCAGTGGTGTGACCGCCTCGGCGAGGATCACCGGCACACGCTCATGGCCGCGCACTACCACGCGTGGGCGCTGCTGGAGATGGGCCGTTACGCCGAATCCCGCGACCTGAACCAGGCCACCCTGGCCCGGCGGCGTCGTGCCCTGGGTGAAGACCACCCCGACACCCTGAACTCTGCCCATAACCTGGCGCTCGTCCTGCGGAAGCTGGGGGAGGCGCGGGCCGCGCGTGACCTGAACCAGGACACGTTCGAACGCGAGCGCCGCACGCTCGGCGAAGATGACCCGAGCACGCTGCGTTCCGCCAGCAATCTCGCTGTTGACCTGCGCCTGCTGGGGGAGCTGGACGCCGCGCGTGACCTGGACCAGGACACTTTGCGGCGGCGCCGCCGCGTCCTGGGTGACGACCACCCCGACACCCTCTACTCCGCCCATAACCTCGCCGCTGACTTGCGCCAGCTTGGCGAGATCGCGGCAGCGCGTGACCTGGACCGGGACACTCTGGAGCGGCGCCGCCGCGTCCTGGGTGACGAGCACCCCGACACCGTCAGCTCTGCGCACAGCCTCGCCGCCGTCCTGGGCGGACTGGGCGAGGCAACGGATGGTCTGTCTGAGCAGGACGGTATGCGCACGCTGTGCCCGCCGCTCGGGGGTTCGCCGTTGCCGGCCACATGCACGCAGTAGGCCTCGGTGGGTAGTTTGGCTGGTATGGAAACTCGCGATCCGGGCCGGTACGCGACCGCCGCCGGGCTGGTCGAGCGGTCGGCGGCCGCCTTCGTTTCCGGCGTGCCGGAACTTCCCGCCGACGACGGTTTCTTCGGGCCGGCGAGCGTGACGTGGAAGATCAGCGGCGACCTCACCGGGCCGGTGGCGGGGCTGCGGTCGCTGATGATGCAGGCGCTGCACCCGCTCGCGATGGCCGGGGTCGACCAGCACAGCGGCTGGCGCGAAGATCCGGTGGGCAGGCTGGCAGCCACGTCGGCGTACGTGACCACGATCAGCTTCGGCGAGCGGGCCGCGGCGGAGCGGGCGGCGGCGCGGGTGCGCCGGATCCACACCAGAGTCACCGGCGTGGACCAGGTCACCGGGCGCCGGTACGAGGCGAGCGATCCCGCGCTCCTGCTGTGGGTGCACGCGGCGCTGGTCGAGTCGGCGGTGACGGTCCGCCGGCTGCTCGGGACGCCGCTGGCGGCCCAGGACGCCGACCGCTACGTGGCCGAGATGGCCGTCGCGGCGGAGCTCGTCGGGGTGCCGGCCGGAATGGTTCCGGCCAGCATGGCCGCGCTCGACGCCTACATCGAGTCCGTGCGCCCGGAACTGCGCTGCACCCCGGCCGCCGCCGAGTCCATGGCTTACCTGCTCGACCCGCCGGGCCTGGACGAGGAGATCGCCGACATCTGGCAGGACGTCCGGTACGGCGCGGTAGCCACGCTGCCGGACTGGGCGCGGGAGATGTACGGCTACACCGCAGAGCCGCTGACACCGGAGCGCCGCGAGGAGATCCGGCAGGTGCTCGGCGTCCTCGATGCGGTCTTCCTCGGCGAGCCGGGCGTGCTCGAGGCGCGGCAGCGGATCACCGCGCTGACGCGTGCCGCCGCGCGGCCCGCGTGAAGAGGCTTCTCGTCGCGACCGCGGCAGGCGCGGCGTGCGTCGCCACGGTCGTGCTGCTGCGCCACCGCGCCGCGCGGGTGGACCAGGCCGGGCCGCACGAGAGTCAGCGGGTGCGCCAGAATCTGCGGCGGCACGGAGGCCTGCGACGGCCCGGAAACTTGCGGCTACGCCGTGGCCTGGCCGCGATCCGGCTCGCCGCGCGGGGCGGGGCACGCTACGCAAGCAACGCGCCGCGCCTGTTCGCGGCCGCCGGCGAGCACCGCCAGCAGCTCCGTAACGACCTCGCGCTGCAGACCGCCGAGGACGTCGCCAGCACGCTGGGGACGATGAAGGGCGTGCTGATGAAGCTCGGCCAGATGGCCAGCTACATCGACAACGGCCTGTCGCCCAGCGTGCGCAGGACGCTCAGCCGACTGCAGGACAGCGTCCCGCCGATGAGTCCGGAGCTCGCGGCGTCGGTCATCGAGGAGGAGCTAGGGGCCCCGCCGGAGCAGATCTTCGCCAGCTGGGACCCCGAGCCCATCGCCGCCGCCTCGATCGGTCAGGTGCACCGGGCGATTACCCGGGACGGCCGGGCCGTCGCGGTGAAGGTGCAGTACCCGGGGATCGCCGAGACCATCGCCGCCGACCTCGGCAACGTGGCGCTGCTGCGCCGGATGCTCAAGATCACCGCGCCCAGCCAGGACGTTGACGCGCTCCTGGGCGAACTGCGCGAGCGGGTTCTCGAGGAACTCGACTACCGGCGTGAGGCCGACAACCAGCGGCTGTTCGCCGGCTACTA
This sequence comes from Streptosporangiaceae bacterium, assembly GCA_030039095.1. The sequence continues at coordinate 1,936 of JASHQP010000010.1, read as the reverse complement.
CGACGGCCACCCCACGATCGCCGTTCCGGCGATCGTGGACGAGCTGTCGACCCGGCGGGTGGTCACCAGCGAGCTGGCCGACGGGGCCCGCTTCGCCGATCTGGCCGACTGGCCCCAGGCAGAGCGCGACCTTGCCGCCGAGACCATCTACCGGTTTGTGTTCCGGAGCCTTTACGAGCTGCACGCGTTCAATGGCGACCCGCACCCAGGCAACTACCTGTTCCATGGCGGGGGCCGCGTCACGTTCCTGGATTTCGGCTTGGTCCGGCACTTCACCGAGACCGAGATCGAGCCGCTCATGCAGATGGCCCGCTACCTGTGCGTCGAGCACGACCCCGAACTGTTCCGCCGGAACCTGGAGAAGGCCGGCTTCCTGCGGGCCGGCGCGCCGCTGAGCACGGAGCAGATCGTCGAGCACATGGCCTTGTTCTACGACACCGTCCGCGAATCCCGGCCGCTGACGATGACGGGCGACTACTCGTCGGCGGTCGTGCGCCGGTTCTTCGACGTGCGCAGCCCGGTCACGACCTACGCCCAGATCCCGCGCTCCTACGTGATCCTGCAGCGCATCAACCTGGGCTTGTTCGGGCTCCTCGGCGAGCTGACCGCGACCGCCAACTGGCGGGCCATCGCCGAGGAGATCTGGCCGTTCGTCCTGGGCCCTCCCACCACCCCGATGGGAGAAGCCGAAGTCCGCTGGCGTGCCCGGCGGCCCGCGGCCAGCGCCCGGGTGGGCTGAGCCTGCGGCTCGATTGCCGTGTTCTGCGGCCAGGAAACCGTGGAAGGAAGGTCGCCAGGGGTCAAGCTGGCGGCACGGGGAGCTGCCGACGGGGGTAATCGGGAACCTCGCTGGTCTGCTGCGGCTGGCTCGCTGCTCAACGGGGGGGCTCGCGACGATCACATCGCCACAAGCCTGCAGGGCCAAGCCCATGGTGCTCCAACGGTCGGGGGAAGGGGATCATGATGGCAACGATGACGCGCGACCCGTACGCTCGTCGCTGTCAGGTTCATACGACCTTGCTGCTCGGCCCTCCGGGCGCGACTGTGCGGCGTAGGTGCCGCTGGAGCCGTACCTACTCCGCACGGAGCGGGCTGCAGCGGCCGGAACGCCGCGGGCCGGGCGGCGCCAGGCTCTGCTCCGGGCCGGGTTCACGACTCCCGACGAACTTCCAGGGGGTGTACTTAGGCTTAGGGCGGGCCCCCTGTGGGGCCGGGCAGGAGCCGCCGGGCGACGGCCAGCAGGCCGGTGTCCAGCAGCGCGGGCTGGCGCACGCCATCGGCGAAGACCCCGTCGCCCATGCAGTCGCCCGGGTCGACCACGACCGTGGGCCGGCTGGCGGTCACAGGGGTGAAGGTCAGCTGGTAGCTGGGCGGGAACTCCGCGGGGCAGGAGAAGACCAGCCCGAGCGGGAAGGCGTGCGCGCCGTCGACCAGGCGCGCCAGCCGGGCGATCTCCGGCCGTGAGGTGATCGTCCGGCTGGCCGGGTCCGGCGCGGTGTGGCTGACGGTGACCGAGCGGATCTCGGCCGGGTCGAGGTACTCGGCCGCCGAGCGCGGCGGGTAGATGATGATCTGCGCGTCGGCGCGCAGCAGCGAGCCGCCGTCGGGGTCCGGCGCGATCGTGTAGACGAGCTGGGCGGTGTAGATGCCGGCGGGAACGGCGCGTGGCGCCACGTCCGCTGTCACGTCGTCGTACTGCGTCCCGTCTCCGTCGCCGCCTCGGCCGGAGCCGCCGTACGTCAGGCCGGCCGGCAGGTGCGCCTGCACGAACTGCTGCGCGGCGTCCATCGGCACCGGAAGGCTGAAGAGCCGGTACCGGTCGAACCCGGTGCCCAGGTCCTGGGCCGGTGACGACACGGGGGCCGGGACCGGACGCTGGGGGAGCCGCCGCGTCCCGCCGGGCAGCGCCAGGCCGGCCAGCAGGTGACGGGCCTCG
>JASHQP010000128.1 GCA_030039095.1 Streptosporangiaceae bacterium | reverse complement strand
TGACGCGCGCCGCCTCGATCCAGGCCTCGCCGCGCAGCCGGGCGGCGAGGGCTGCGGCGATCCCGGCAGGCTCCGCGCCTGCCTCGCCGGCCATCAGGAACGGCAGCGAGGTGGCGTAGCTGCCGGGAGTGCCGCCCGGCAGCGGGCGCCAGGTGCCGGACGCGCGCTCTCCGAGCGCTGCGGCGATGTCGCCGGGGATCACGCGCCCAGGTTACGGCCCTGGCTTCAGTCGAAGACGCTGGTCGGCGCGCCGGCCAGCTCGCGGACCACGCGGATCATCTCGGCCGGGTCGAACGGCTTGGTCAGGTACGCGTCCACGCCGATCTGGCGCCCCCGCGACCGGTCGTCTTCCTGTGCCCGCGCGGTGATCAGGACGACCTTGATGCCCGCGGTCTGCGGGTTCCTGCGCAGCTGGGTCGCTGTCACCCAGCCGTCAAGGCGCGGCATCATCACGTCGAGGGTGATCACGTCGGGCTGAACCTCGGTGACTTTCTCCAGGCAGTCCTGCCCGTCGACGGCCGTGACCACGTCGAACCCCTCGAGCGTCAGGTTGACGGCAATGAGCTGCCTGATGACCTCGTCGTCGTCAACAACCAGCACCCGGCCCAGTCCGTGTGTCACCCGGGCGACAGTATCTTCTCGCACGCTTGCATGCGCGCTGATCGGCCCCGTATTCACATACCCACGGTACTGGTACCCTGGCTCCGGCTCGCGGTCAATGCCCGACGGGCTGTGTCTGAGCCCCCATAGCTCAGGGGATAGAGCAACGGCCTCCGGAGCCGTGTGCGCAGGTTCGAATCCTGCTGGGGGCGCTGACAACATGGGAACGGGCCTACTCGATCCTCACCAGCGACTGGACGATCGACGTGCTCGTCGGTGAGATGCCGTCACATGTAACCGGAGAGGCTCGCCAGATGGCTGACGTCAACTCACGCCGCAGGGTCCGCGCCCACCGCGAGCGACTGCGGGCCCAGGGCCTGCGGCCGGTGCAGATCTGACCACACACCCGCAGGACGACGGGTGACTGTCGGGCCGGTAGGCGTTTCTTGGGCGCGCAGGCATACCAGGTGATCTGGCGCTTGGTGTTGCCGAACATGCGCCGCCCGCACGCCGAGCAGTACAGGTAGCTGCGCAGCCGGCAGACCTGCCGGGAGCCGGCCGCTTCAGCTGGGTATCCGGCTGCCTGCCCAGGTCGGTCCCGTCCAGCTCGATCGTGCCCTCAGTCGGACGGTCGAGAGCGCCGAGCAGGTTCAGCAGAGTGGACTTACCGTGCCCGGTCCGGCCCTGCACGGCCAGCCATTCGCAGCTGCTGATTGTCAGGTCCAGGTCCTGGAGGGCCGCGACGGCAAGGCGGCCCTTCTGGTAGAGCTTGGTCACCCCGGTCAGCTTGTACACCAGTCGTCTCCTGTCTGCAGGGTCTTACCGGGGCAGTCATGCCACCCGGGACAGCGCGTCGGCGGGCCGGAGCCTGGCGATGCGCCAGCTTCCGAGCGACCCTGCCAGCAGCCCGCCCGCCACGGCCAGGACCACCGCCAGCACCATCACGCCAATGGTCACCGACGGGTGCAGCGGCACGGCCACCACATGCGACGCCGTAATGCCGGGGCTACGCGGTCCGCCGCCCGCGCCCGCGGCCTGGCCCGCCGCGAGCGCGAACCCCCCAGAGGGAGCCGGGACCGTGGCGGACAGCGTCGGCGCGACCGTGGTGATGATCGCCACACCTGCGAACCCGAGACCGGTGCCGGCCGAGGCGCCGACGATGCCCATGACCGCCGACTCACCCAGCACTTGCGCGACGATCCGGCGGGTCCGCCAGCCGATCGCCTTCAGTGTGCCGAACTCGGCGACCCGCCGGGCCACGGCCGCCATCGTCAGCAGGCTGGCCACGGCGAACGCGGCCATCAGCACCAGCACGGCCAGCCACCTGCCCAGGTCGCTGGCCAGCCTGGCCACGCTGGACAGCGACCCGGTCACCTCGCCAGCCAGGCTGGCCTGGCTGGTCACGGTAGTGCCGGGCAGCAGCCTGGCGATCTCCTTGCTGACCGCGGGGATGCCGGATGCGCTGGCCGCAGCGACGTAGACCGTCGTCACCGCGCCCGCCAGGCTCCCCGCATACAGGGACATGGCCTGGGCTCGCGCCAGCGGCACGTAGACATCGGGCGGGCTGGTCGCCTGCGCCTGGCGGACAATCCCGATGACCGTGAACTTGATCTGGCCGATGGTCAGGTCGGACCCGACCTTCAGGTTCTGCGACTTTGCGTAGCCGGAGTCCACGACCGCGACCCCGGCATCGGCGTCGGCCGCGGTGAACGAGTGGCCGGAGGTCACCGCGGCGCTGCTGAGCGGGCCGAGCGACGGCTTGCCGGTGTCCACGCCGTCGACGGTGAAGCTGTCTGGCGCGCTGCTGCCCGAACTGGTGAACGTGGTGGTGTTGTCGGTGAGCGTGATCCCGCCGGCCGCCGCCGTCACGCCGGGCAGCCGGGCCGCCTGTGCCACCTTCGACGCGCTGATCCCCGAGTATGACGTCATCAGCTGGTCGATCGTCTTCCCGGTCGCGTTGGTGCACTTGCCGTTGCTGGTGCAGATCTCGGTCTGGCCGTTCGGCCCCTCCTGGAGTCCCCAGCTGTTCTGGTTGTTCTGGTTGCTCTCCGGCGTGCTGCCTCGCTTGGGCGGCCCCGGCGCCGCGCCGGTCACGGTCACGTCGGTGCCCACCCCGTACAGCGCGCTGAGCACGCCGGCCTCCGCCTTCTTCACCCCGGCCGACGCGGCCGCCACGGTGACCACCAGTCCCACCCCCAGAGCCAGGCCCAGCGCGATGAAGATGGCCTGGCGCATCCGCCGGCGCAGCTCGCGCCGCAGATATGTCACGAAGAACATCGAGTGCTCCTATCCACTATGGAAGAACCCAGATCGCGGCCCGGGGTGGGCGCAGCACCAGACAAGGCCCGAGGAACTGCTGTCACGGTTCGCTCGCCCGCTTACCCGGAAGCCATGGCCGCCGGTCGCGGAAGCAGCGACCGGCAAGCTCGCTCCGCTGCCTGCCACTGGGGCGAACCCGGGGTCGGGCCGCCAGCCGGGACAGCCTTCCAATGCGGGCTGGGAGGCGGGCTGCCCGGTGTGATGCCCGGCAATTCAGTGGGAACCCCCGGCACGCCGTGCTTGCCCATGCACACCGAGTAGGCGAGCTGCTTCTGCTGGGTGACCGTCCTCCCCGCAACGGGGGAGCTAGCCGAACCAGGCGACGGGCTAGCGGAGCCACGCGCAGCGGGTGCCCCGCCCGAACTCGACCCCGATGAGCTGCCGCTGCATGCCACCGTCAGCAAGGCAACGCCGGTCACTGTGACCAGCAGTCCAGTCCGCTGCCATGTGTTCGGGCCTAGTCTGCGGCGTCCGCCGACGTCATGGCTCATCGTCTGCTCCTCCCGGTTCGTGCCTTGCCTTGCTGGTCACGTCACCCGGGCGCTGGCGGCCGCCCCGCCGAGATGGGCCGCATCAGCGGCCGGACGACCCGGGCGATCGGGACCTGGCGGAATCCGGCGGGAACGGGCACGGTGAGATCGGCCAGGTTCTGCACGGTCGGCTGAAGCCAGGTGATATCCGCTGTCTGCCACTGGCCTGGCGTGCCGGGGACCGGGCGGACAACCACGCGCACCGGCAGGTCGGTGCCTGGGCTGACCCAGATGGTCTCGGGGATCGGGCTGCCCGGGCTGCTGGCCAGCACCAGTGTCTCGATTCCGTCCACACGCTGCCGTCCAGCCGCGGCCAGCTCTCCACAGGAGACTGCGGCGCGGAGGGCTCTGACCGCCGTAGCGGGCAGCGAGCCGGCAGAGGCACCTGTGCCCGGCAGACCTGGCTGGAACAACAGCGGAAGCGCCGCGACCACGGCCGCGCAGCCCCGCGGACCGGGCGAGAGGGCAGCCGAGTGGCCCGTTTCGCGCTGGCGTGCCCACGTATGTGCCCGGTAACTGACCACGGTATACACCGACGCGGAGCTGACGCCCTCGTCGTAGACCAGATGCCCGGCCGCCGAGTACGTGACCGCACGCCACCGGTCGCCGTAGTACCACTCCTCGGCTGTGGCCGAGGTCGTGCCGCCGGGTATCACCACGCCGTGAGTCGTCACCGTCACCCGCGCGATCGAGCCGGCGGACGCCGCGTCCAGCGCACTGTCGACGTGCTTCACCACGTAGGCAGTTTCGACGGCCGGTCCTCTGGTGCCGATGTGACCTGCACCAGGCAACACGCTGGCCGCCACAGCCACGGCGGCTGCCGTCAGCGCCGCCGTGGCGGCCGCTGAGGCCAGTGCCAGCCGCCGCCGGGATGCTGCGGGCCCGCCCGCGTGCACGGTGGTGATGGCTGACCCCGCCACGACGGACCGAGCGCCCGCCCGGTCGGCTGCTGTGGCAGCCACGTTGCTGCCGAGCCGGGCGCAGACGCTTCGCAGCGCCACGTCATCGTCGATCACGTTGTCCAGCGCGGCCAGCACCTCGGCCATGCCACGACTCACAGCGCCCTCGGCGGCCTCCGTGCTGGTCTCGCCGCTGACAACACCACGCCTCCTGATCATCGCCCGGTCCTCCGTCCGTAGAACCGGCCAAGGTTCTTGCGGGCCTTGGCCGAGCTCTGCCGCACCGACTCCGGGCTGACCCCCAGCTCGCGGGCGATCTCGGCGGCACCGAAGCCGTCGATGATCCACGCCATGACCTGGCGCTGTCCCGGCGGCAGTGCCTGCAGTGCCGCGAGCACCTGCCGGGCCTCATCGGTCAGCTCCGCCGCCAGCGCCGCCGACACTGGTACCGGCGTCTCCGGCAGCCTCGCCTGCGGCGTCTCCCGGCGAGCGGCCCGCCGGGCAGCCGTCAGCTCGTTCACCGCCACCCGCCGGATCCAGGCGCGAGGCGCCCGGATCGCATCCCAGCTCTCGAATGCCTTGACGAACGTCACCTGCGCGATCTCCGCGGCCTCATCGCCGCTGGCGCCGATGGCGATCACGAACCTGATCAGTTTCTTGTGCTCGCCGCGGAAGAACTCAGCGAACCCCCCATCCCCCAGCCCGCCCGATCCCGCGGGCAACGCCCCCGCCTCAGGACCGGCCGTCACGGTCACCACATTGCCTCCGCATCCATCCCGCGCGCCGCAGGTGCCGGAAGCTGTCCCGCCGGACGCCGCATCGGCTCCATCGCGGGCGCCTGGACGTCAGATGCCGGGCAAGCCCGGCGGCCGGACACCGGCAGGAACGCGATTCCGCGCCGAACGTCTCCTGGCTGGCGAACCGCTGCGCGGCCGCCCGCCCCTGGCACCTCACGCGTCGCCACGGCACAGATGTCGCCTGCCACGCTCATGGGACCACTCAGCGGGGTTTTCTGCCACGGGCATGGGACCACCGGGTTGCCAGTGATGGGACCACCCGGCGTGTCGTGCCGGGGGTCCTGATCACGGGCCAGTACGGATGCCTCCAGGTCGATCGACTTGGGGGTTCGGGGGATGGCATTCCGGGAGGTTGCCGTGACTGAGATCCGT
>JASHQP010000127.1 GCA_030039095.1 Streptosporangiaceae bacterium | reverse complement strand
CCCGGAGCCTGGTGACCGCTGGCCGTTGTCCGGTACCGGTGACCCGGGCGCGGGCCCGGCGGTGGATCTGGGCCAGGGCGTGGTCCCGGGCTCCGCGGGCGGCTCCGCGGGCGGCTTCGGCCAGGGCGAGGCCTTCGGCCAGGGCGAGGCCTTCGGCTCGGATGTCGTCGGCCGGCGCGGGGTCCTGGGCTCCGGTGGCGGCGTCGGCGGATAGTAACCGGGCCGCGGGCCGGGCACGGGAGCGTCATGGGGTGCGTCCGGCGCCGATACGATCCGCCGGAACGGCACGTCTGGAGTATCGCCGGGACCTGATCCGCCGCCCAGCGTCCCGCCGTCACTGCCGGTCATCAGCTCCCCCGGGATGCCGTTCCTCGTAGGCTAGCGTGGCTCATACCCGGGGAACGCTTACCATCGCCGGCGGGTCCGGACTTTACCGTGCTCGTGACCGATCTTTGCGCCCGACTAACCCGCCGGCGGGTCCGGGTCCCGGGGCAGGCCGAGTATCCGCTCGCCGATGATGTTCAGCTGTATATCGGTCGTGCCGCCCCCGATCGTTAGCGCCTGGGTCATCAGCACCTGCCGGGCCCATTGCGCGCCGTTCGGCTCGCCCGACGCGGTGACCGGCGCGCCGCCCGCGCCGCCCAGCGCTCCGCCGGGGCCCGACAGCTCGAAGCAGAGTTCCGCTATCTCCTGCGCGTGCCGCATGCCGAGCAGCTTGCGGACGCTCCCGGTCGCGCCCGGCTCTGTCCCGGACAGCTGCTTGAGCGTCACCCGCAGGCCGAGCAGGTCGATCGCGTGGGCGGCGCAGACGAGCTCGCCCACCCGTGCGTGGGACGACCCGGCCGTCACGGTGGCCACCTGCAGCAGCTCGGCCACGCCGGACCCGAAGGTCCAGGTCTGGGACAGCGACACCCGCTCGTTGGCGAGCGTGGTCCTGGCCACCCGCCAGCCCGCGTTCACGTCCCCCACCACGCAGTCGTCGGGGACGAACACGTCGTCGAGGAAAACCTGGTTGAAGAACGAGTCGCCGGTGATCTCGCGCAGCGGCCGGACCTCCACGCCCGGCGACGACATGTCCACGAGGAAGTACGTGATCCCGTCGTGCTTGGGCGCCGCCGGGTCGGTGCGCGCGATGCAGATCGCCCACGCCGCCTCCTTGGCCAGCGACGTCCAGATCTTCTGGCCGGTGATCTTCCATCCCCGCCCGCCCAGCTCCCCATCCCCCTTCACGCGGACGGCCCGCGTGCTGAGCCCGGCCAGGTCGGAGCCCGCGCCCGGCTCGCTGAACAGCTGGCACCACAGGTAGTCGCCGCGCAGCGTCGGCGGCAGGAACCGCTGCTGCTGCTCCGGCGTGCCGTACTGGACCAGCGCCGGCACCACCCAGGCGCCGATCGCCAGGACCGGCGGCCGCACCGCCGCTGCCCGCATTTCCTGGGCGATCACCACCTGCTCCAGCGCGCCGGCCTCCCGCCCCCACGGGCGCGCGAGGTGCGGCACGACCCATCCGCCCGCGGCGATCCGTTCCTGGCGGTCTCGCCCGGTGAGCTTGGCGATCGCGGAGAGCTCCTCGCGGATCTGGGCCCGAAGTTCCGCATCGCCACCGGGAATCTCTACCTGAACCGGACGGCTGACCCCGGACAGGGCCAGGTCGGCCGCGTGGGTGGCCCAGTCGCCGGACGACCCGAGGAGGGCGCGCAGCGACATCGCCCGGCGGTAGTACAGGTGGGCCTCGTGCTCCCAGGTGTAGCCGATGCCGCCGAGCACCTGGATGCACTGGTGCGCGCACCGGACGGCGGCGTCGAGCGCCACCACCGCGGCCACCGCGGCGGCGAACTCGCGCTGCTCGCCGGGCTCCGCGCGGGCCGCGTCCCAGACCGCGGCGGCGGCCTGCTCGGCCTCGGTCAGCATGCGCGCGCAGCGGTGCTTGACCGCCTGGAACTGGCCGATCGGCCGGCCGAACTGGTGGCGGATCTTGGCGTACTCGCTGGCGGCGTGGGTTGCCCAGTCGGCGATCCCGGATGCCTCGGCTCCGAACGCGATCGCCGCCAGGCTGGTCACCGCGGCCCTGTCCAGGCTGGTCAGCAGCCGGTCGGCCGGGACAGTGGCGCCGTCGGCCCGCACCCTCGCCACCGGCCTGGTCAGGTCCAGGCTCTCCAGCGCGGTGGCCTGGAGGCCGGTGGCGTCGATCGCGGCCCACACCTCGCCGGCGTCGGTCTGCACCGGCAGGATCACCAGGTCGGCGAGCGAGCCGCCGAGGACCGGCCCGGACTCGCCGTCGATGACCAGGCCCCCGTCGCCGTGGCGGGTGCCGGTCAGCCCGGCGGCCAGGCCGACCGCACCGGCCCTGGACCCGTCCGCCAGCCCGGCGACCAGTTTGCCGGCCTCTCCGGCCGAGACCAGCACCGCGCTGGCGAAGACGGTCGGCAGGAACGCCCCGGGGACCAGCGCGCGGCCGAGTTCCTCGAGGGCGACGGCCAGTTCCGGCAGGCCGTAGCCCTGCCCGCCGTCCTCCTCCGGCACGTGCAGCCCGAACAGGCCCTGCTCGGCCAGGCCCGGAGCGAGCGACCCGAGGTAGTGCGCTGATCCGCTGTCCGGTCCGTCCGCCGCTGCACGGACGACGTCGGCCGGGCAGTGGCGCTGCGCCCAGGCGCTGACGGCGTCCGCGAGCTGCAGGTGTTCTTCGGTCAGGCCAAGCGTCATGGTTCACCCCGGTTGCCGTTCGCACTGACGGGTAGGCCCAACTCTAGAACGAGATTCGGTTTCCGCCCAGAGGATTCTAGAACGACATTCGGTTTTGCGCCGGGAGCCGCGCCCTCGGGCGGCCTGCTCGGGCGGCCTGCTCGGGCGGCTCGGGCGGCCTGCTCGGGCCGCCTGGTCAGGCAGCCTGGCGCCAGGGCGAGACCCAGTCGTCGTTCAGCAGGTCCGGGCGGCGCAGATACTCGATCATGAGCCGGACCGAGTCGCGTGCGTCCCGGGTTAGCTGGTAGCACTCGGCCGCCGAGCCGCAGCGTTCGGGCGCGACCTGCCGGGCGGTCGTCACGACCGTGCCCGCCACGCCGGCGAGCTCGCTCGCGTCGGCCGGATCGATCGGCCACGGGTGGCCGGACGCGGCGCCCGCCGTGGTCAGCTGGTCGCGCAGCCAGTCCCACGGGCTGGCGGTGAGCTGCTTGTCCCAGACCCTGGAGCACGGCTCGTTGCCGGAGAACTCCGGATGGAAGTGGGCCACGCCATAGCTGGCCGGCTCGTCGGTCAGCCGGTCGAAGAGGTCGGCCCGCCACAGCGGCCGGTCGGCGGTGACGAGCTGCGCCGCCGATTCGCTGCCGCGGTGCGGCTGCGGCGCCAGCTCGCGCAGCTCGATCCGGGCGCCATGCTCCATCGACGCGTCGTCCAGGTCGATCTCGAACCAGTGCCGCACGATGACGGCGCAGCGGGAGAGGGCGAGGATCTGCTGCACGAAACCTCCGACGTCCAGACCAAGCAAGCCAGCGACCAGGACCAGTATCGCGGATGCGCTGGCGGCTGCTGGATGCGCTCCGGAGACTTGGCGGTCGCAGGCTCGCGACCGCAGCTGGATCCCCGCGGGGTGTCTGCCATCGCCACGGGCCAGCGAGAATGGGCAGATGTCGGAGTCAGGATCGGGCGAGCGGGCGCAGGACCCCGCAAGCTGGGACGAGTCGCAAAGCCGCTATCAGCAGGGTGCGGGGGACGGCCGGAAGAGCGAGGGCCGCCCGCAGGGCGACTCCGACCGGACCCAGATGCCCCCCGATCCGTGGGCGACCGAGCTGATGCGGTTGGCCGATCAGTTCGGGGCGGGACGGGTGCTGAGCGCCGTGGTTCCGGCCTGGCGCCGCCGGTCCAGGGGCGAGACGCGGTGGCCGGTGACGCTGACCGTCGCCATCGCCGTCGTGCTGCAGTTGCAGCTGTCGGACTCGTTCTCGAGGCCGCTGCCGCACTATCTCCTGCCGGGACTCGAGATCGCACTCGGCATCGGCCTGATCATCGCCAACCCGGTCCGGATCGAGCGCCGCGGCAAGGTAGCCCGGGCGGGCAGCATCACGCTGATCATGCTGATCTCGGCCGCCAACGCGATCTCGGCGATCTTGCTCATCCGCGCGATCATCGAGGCGCTGCCGAACACCGCGTCGGCCCTGCCACTGCTGGCCTCTGGCGCCTCCGTCTGGGCTACCAACGTGATCGCGTTCGGGCTCTGGTACTGGGAGTTCGACCGCGGCGGCCCCGTTGAGCGCGCCGTGGCCCCCCGCAAGTACCCCGACCTGATGTTCCCGCAGATGGCGTCGCCCCACCTGGCCCCGCCGGACTGGCGGCCCTACTTCCTCGACTACCTGTACCTGTCGTTTACGAACGCGACAGCGTTCAGCCCGACGGACGTGATGCCGCTGTCCCGGTGGGCCAAGATGACCATGGCCGTGCAGTCGGCGGTGGCGCTCGCGGTGGGCGCGCTGGTCATTGCCAGGGCGGTCAACATCCTGAAATAGCCCGCGCCGCCCGCCTGAACAGCCCGCGCCCCCGACGCGCCATCCCCCCAGCTCCCCGATTCAAGAAGGAACCACAGCAACGGGCCGGCGACACGGCTAGGACGACAGCAACGGGCCGGCGACACTGCTCGTCACGGCGGCCAGCCCATAGCCGGAAGTCCGAAATTTTCTATATATTGCCTTTTTCGCCACCGACGGGGACGGTTTCGGTCGGCCCCGGGGTTTCGGTTTGACGCGTATGGCGCTTTGGTGCGTCCGTATTTGCTCCGGCGCGGACCCGCCGCCGAAAGCGTGTCAGGCAGCTGACGCGTTGCCCGGTTCGACCTCTCGGGCAGGCGGCGCGCCCACGGCCGGTGGCCGAAGAGTGGTGCGGCG
>JASHQP010000009.1 GCA_030039095.1 Streptosporangiaceae bacterium | reverse complement strand
GCCGGCCCTGGCCCAGGCGGTGACCGGCGACCCGAAGGCGCTCGACGGAACCCCGCTGTCCGGGCTGGTGCTGCGGGCGCTGGCGCTCCGCGACCCGTCCGGCCCGGACGCCGAGCCCGCGCTGTGGGCGACCGCGGGCGTGGTCGCCGACGACCTGGCCAGCCAGGTGCTCGTGCTCAACGTCCGCGCGGCCGGCGGTGGCCTCGGCGACTGGCTGACCGGGGCGGCCGAGGCCGGCGAGCCGTTCCGGGTCACCCTGCACCAGCTGGCCGTCATGCCGGTCATGCCGCTCGCGATCGACCTGCGCGTCTGCGAGAACCCGGCGGTGCTGCGCGCGGCCGCGGCCCAGCTCGGCGCCGACAGCGCTCCGCTGGTCTGCACCGAGGGGGAGCCCTCCGTGGCCTGCTACCAGCTGCTGCAGTCCGCGCTGTCCACCGGAACCCGGATCCACTGGCACAGCGACTTCGACTGGCCGGGGCTGCGCATGACGGCAGCGGCGATCCGGCGCCTGGACGCGGCACCGTGGCTGATGGGTGCTGACGACTACCGCGCGGCGCTGTCCGCCAGCACCGAATCGGTCAAGGGCCAGCCCGCACAGAGCCCGTGGGATCCGCGGCTGGCCGAGCTCATGCACGCCAGCGGCCGGGCCGTGACCGAAGACCGGCAGCTCGCGGCGCTGCTCGCCGACCTGGCCAACCGGCCGGGCGCGCGCTGAGGCTCGCCGGGCGGCGCCTCGGTCAGGGGCGGCTCAGCTCAGTAGCGACTTCAGCAGCGCGCGGGTGCGTTCCGCGTCGTCGCCGCGCGCGTACTGGGCGGCGACGAAGTCGGTCACGCCCGCTTCCTCGAGAGCGCCGATCCGGCCGGCGACGGCGTTCTCGTCCCCGGCAAGCGCGATGTCACCCGGCTGCTCGGCCCCCTCCCTGTCGAGCATCGCCCGGTAGGACGGCAGCTGCCCGTAGATCGCGAAAACCCGGTTCGCCCTGGCTCGCGCGCCTTCCGGGTCGTCGGTAACGCAGACTGGCAGTGCGCAGACCACCCGGGGGCTCGGCCGCCCCGCTTCCTGCGCCGCCTGGCTGATCGCCGGGATGACGTAGTCGCGCACGGTGTCCGGCCCGGTCATCCACAGCACGGTCCCGTCGGTGCGCTGCCCGGCCAGGCGCAGCATCTGCGGCGCGAGCGCGGCGAGCAGCACCGGCACCCGTTCCGGCCGCGGGGTGGTCAGCCCGATCGCGGCCCGGAGGGTCTCGCCCTCGAACGCCGCCTGCTGCCCGTCGAGCAGCGGCAGCAGCACCGACAGGTACTCGCGCATGTGGCGGGCTGGCCGGTCGAAGCTGTAGCCGTACATGTCCTCGATGACGATCTTGTGGGACAGGCCGATGCCCAGCGTCAGCCGCCCCTGCAGCGCCGTGGCCACGGTCAGCGCCTGCTGCGCCAGCACGGCCGGGTGCCGCGGGTAGGTCGGCACCACCGCCGTGCCCAGCTCGATCCCCGGCACCTGGCTGCCGGCGACGGCCAGCGCCGTCAGCGCGTCCAGGCCGAAGATGTTCGAGATCCAGGCGGACGCGAAGCCGTCGTCGGCTGCGCGCTGCAGCTGGTCACGCAGGCGGTTGAGGGCCTCGGGGCCGGCGGGCTCGTCCTGGAGGGTGCCGATGCGCATGGGTGAACTCCGTTCGGTTTTCAGGCTGATCTTGCCGCCCGCCGCCCGCCCCCGCAAGGTTCGCCGGCCCGCTGGGGCCGATGCGGTGGCGGCCCGTCGCGTGGACGTCATCTGGAGTTTGCGCCCCGTCGGCTGGAGTTTGCGCCCCGTCGGCCCCGGGCCTTTGCCTTCTTGTGAGACTGGGGACAATAGGTATATGGGCTCTGGTCAGGCGACATCCGAACGCAGCACATCCAAGAAAAACCAGGACAAGACGTCTGGCGCTGCCCATAAATCGCTCGATGTCGAAGGCCGGGCCCCCGAGTTCACGTTCGGTTCCGGCGAGGGCTTGGAGGTTGCCACGGAGGGCGCACTGGTGTCAGCGGACCGTCCCGACCACGCCGACGGCGTCACCGAGCTGCCCAAGGACCGCTACCTGGACCGCGAGGACAGCTGGCTGCGGTTCAACCAGCGCGTGCTGGAGCTGGCCGAGGACGGGTCGCTCGCCCTGCTCGAGCGGGTGCGGTTCCTGTCCATCTTCGCGAGCAACCTCGACGAGTTCTTCATGGTCCGCGTGGCCGGGCGGATGCGGCGGATGGCGGCCGGGCTGCCGGTCGAGCGGGCCAGCGGGAAGTCGCCCGCGCAAATCCTGGAGAACACCCTGGACTTCGCCGGCGAGCTGACCCGCAGGCACGCCGAGTGCTTCAGCGACCTGGTGCAGTCCGCGCTGGCGCGGGAGGGCATCGAGATTCTGAGGTGGAAGGAGCTCGAGCAGTCCGAGCAGGAGCAGCTGCAGCAGCTGTTCCGCGAGCGGATCTACCCGGTGCTCACGCCGCTGGTGGTCGACCCGGCGCACCCGTTCCCGTACATCTCCGGCCTGTCCCTCAGCCTGGCCGTAATGATCGCCGACCCGGACACCGGCACCACGATGTTCGCCCGGGTGAAGGTGCCTCCGCTGCTGCCGAGGTTCCTCACCGTCGCACCGAACCGGTTCGTGCCGCTCGAGGACGTGATCGCCGCCCACCTGCCGGAGCTGTTCGCCGGCCTGGACGTGCTCGAGCACCACGTGTTCCGCGTGACCAGGATCCGCGACCTCGAGATCGACGAGGACGTGACCGAGGACCTGCTGAAGTCGATGGAGCGCGAGCTGACCCGGCGCCGGTTCGAGCAGGCGGTCCGGCTCGAGGTCGAGGAGTCGATGTCCAGCGACGTGCTGGACCGGCTGGTCACCGAGCTTGGCGTGGACACCCGGGCGGTGTACCGGGTGCCCGGGCCCCTCGACCTTTCCGGCCTGTCCGCGATCGCCGACCTGGACCTGCCGCAGCTCAAGTACCCGCCGTTCGTCCCGTCGGAGACCATGCTGCCAACGGACACGAGCATCTTCGCCGCGATCTCCGACCGCGACGTCCTCGTGCACCACCCGTACGACTCGTTCGCGGCGAGCACGCTGCGCCTTGTGGTCTCCGCGGCCGCCGACCCCCGCGTGCTGGCGATCAAGCACACGCTGTACCGGACCAGCGGCGACTCCGAGATCGTGGACGCGCTCATCGACGCGGCCGAGGCGGGCAAGCAGGTCGTGGTCGTCGTCGAGATCAAGGCCAGGTTCGACGAGCGCGCCAACATCGCCTGGGCGCACAAGCTGGAGGAAGCCGGCTGTCACGTGGTCTACGGGCTGGTCGGCCTCAAGACGCACTGCAAGATGATCCTGGTGGTGCGGGAGGAAGCGGATGGGTCGCTGCGCCGCTTCTGCCACATCGGCACCGGCAACTACCACCCGAAGACCGCGCGGCTGTACGAGGATTTCGGCCTGCTCACCGCCGACCAGACCGTGGGCGAGGACGTTACCGACCTGTTCAACCACCTGACCGGTTACAGCAGGCCGTCGGATTACCGCCGGCTGCTGGTCGCGCCCGACGGCATCCGTTCCGGGCTGGTCGAGAAGATCAAGGCGCAGGCAGAGAAGGCGCGCGCGGGGGAGCAGGCCCGGATCCGGATAAAGTGCAACGCGATCATCGACGAGGTGATCATCGACTCGCTGTACCGCGCGTCGCAGAGCGGGGTGCCGGTCGACGTGTGGGTCCGGGGCATCTGCGGGCTGCGGCCCGGTATACCCGGTGTGTCCGACAACATCAGGGTGCGCAGCATCCTCGGCCGGTTCCTCGAGCACTCGCGGATCTACGCCTTCGGTGCGGGCAATGGCGACGAGGACCACGACGTGTACATCGGCAGTGCCGACCTCATGCACCGGAACCTGGACCGCCGGGTGGAAACGCTGGTGCGGGTCGGCGACGTGGGGCACCAGGCAGAGCTTCGCGGCCTCATCGACATGGCCATGGACGACACGACGGCCTCGTGGTGGCTGGGCCCCGACGGCACCTGGACCAGGCATCACCTGGACGCCTCCGGCGCCCCCCTCAACGACATCCAGGAATACCTGATCCGGACTCGGCAGGGTCGCTCCGGGGATGGCTGACACGCCGGGAACCGGCGAGATCCATGCCGCTGGCATGGTGCTGTGGAGGCCATCGGACGGGGGCAGGCAAGTGGCGCTCGTCCACCGGCCCCGCTACGACGACTGGACCCTCCCGAAGGGAAAGCTCCACCCCGGCGAGCACCGGCTGCTCGCCGCCGTCCGCGAGGTGGAAGAGGAGACCGGCTACCGCGCGGTCCTCGGCAGGCCCCTGCCGACCGCCCGGTACGACAGCCGCGGCCGGCCCAAGCGGGTCGACTACTGGGCCGGGCGGCCCGTGCCCGGCGGCGAGGATTCCTTTCGCCCGACCGACGAGGTCGACGCCGTGGACTGGCTTCCTGTGAGCGCGGCGCGCGGCAGGCTCAGCTATCCCCACGACGCCGTGATCCTTGACGATTTCGCGGCAGGGCCCGCCGGCACGCTGCCGCTGATGCTGCTGCGGCACGCGTCGGCCGGGGCCAAGCAGTCCTGGCCCGGCGACGACCTGGACCGGCCGCTGGATGCCGAGGGGGCGGCCCTGTCCGACGAGCTCGCGCTGCTGCTGTCCTGCTACGGATCCGGCCGCGTGATCACCTCGGCCGCCGAGCGCTGCGTGGCGACGGTCCGGCCGTACGCGGTCATGACCGGCGCGAAGCTGGAGATCGAGCCGGCGCTGACCGTCGGGAACCGCGACGGCGGGCCGGGGCGTGATGATCCGCCGGACGCGGCGACCGGTCTGGTGGCGAGGATCACCGCGGGCGGCCTGCCCGCCGTCGTCTGCGCGCACCGCGAGAACCTGACGCCGCTGCTGGCGGCCGCGTGCGCCGCGCTGGGCGCGGACCTGCCGGCGGGCGCCCCGCTGCGCAAGGGCGACTTCTGGGTGCTGCACGTTGCGGACGGCCGCCTGGCCGCCGCGGAGCAGCACAGCCCGATCGAGCGGTGACGCGCCGCCGGGCGCTCAGGCCCTGAGGCAGGCGGCGTCCCAGTCGAGCGTCGGCGGCAGCGCACCTTCGAGGGTCAGCAGCCAGCGCTTGACCTCCGGGCCGGTCCCGCCGCTGTAGCCGCCGAGCCCATCCGCCGCCACCACGCGATGGCACGGGACGACGACCGGGATCGGGTTCGATCCCATGATCTGGCCAACGGCTCTAGCGGGCGGCGACGCGCCAAAGCTGTCAGGCCCGACCCGCCGGGCTAGCGCCCCGTAGCTGACCGTCTCGCCGTAGCCGACGGTGCCGAACAGCGTCCTGAGCACCTGCTGCTGCAGCGATGACGTCAGGCTCCAGTCGATGAACAGGTCGAAGCCGCGGCGCTTGCCCGCGAAGTACTGCTCGAGCTGGGCCACGGCGGCGTCGCGCTGCTTTTCGGCTGCGCGCTGCTTTTCGGCTGCGCGCTCCTCTCCGGCTGCGTGCTGCTCTCCGGCTGCGTGCTGCTCTCCGGCGGCGTGCTGGGCCCACGCCGGGACCGGCGGCCCGCCAAACCGTATCTGCCGCACGCCAGCCTCGCTGCAGCCGACGGAAAGCCGCCCCACCGGCGTGCCGAGCGTCGCCCATGCGAGTTCGCTCATGGCCTCATTATCTTCCCTGGCACCGACAGTCCGAGGCCGCGAAAATGTCGGAGGCCAGCGGTAGAACAGGCACTGTCACGATGCCTGGCGAAAGGGGCACGGAATGGCCGACAACGTCGCCGACGCCGTCGAGGCCGAGCTGGCCGAGCTGTCGCGGCGGTTAACCGAGCCCGGCAAGCGCGAGTGCCTGCGCTGCTTCCTGCTGCGGATGATCAACGAGTTCGGCTGCGACGGCACGCACCGCTGGACGGTGCACTGGCGGGACCTCCGGGCGCCGCGGGCGACCGGCCTGGTGCCGCGCCTGCAGCGGCGGGGCGGCTGCTGCTGCGACTGCGAAGTGATTTTCAACGTGTTTCCCGACTACCCGGACACCGACGAGATCCTGCCGTGCGCGGGGGTACTGCGCGCGGGCTCGGCGGCACCGTGCGACCTGCGGCGCCTGCGCAGAAGCGCGTGACCCCCACGCACCTCCGCGCTCGCTGCGTCAACACTCGCCCTTCTCGGTGACCCGCTGCAGTGCCCCGGCGATCGGCAGCGAGGTGAGGCCGACCTGCCAGGGCCGGGCGCCGAACCCGGCGAGCCCGGCGGCGACGGCCTCGGGGGTTGGCGGCTGGGGCGGCTGCCACGAGAGCCGGCGTACCGCGTCGGGGGGCAGCAGGTTCTCGGCGGGCAGGTGATGCTCGTCGGCCAGGGCCGCCACCGCCGCCCGGACCACGGTGA
>JASHQP010000008.1 GCA_030039095.1 Streptosporangiaceae bacterium | reverse complement strand
CGGCGATGGCCAGCAGCGGCACGGCGGTCCCGGCCGCGAACGCCGCGGCGAGAACCACCGCGGTCAGCCCGACCTTGTGGGTCGCCCCGACCACGGTCAGCGCGGCGAGCACCGGGCCGGCGCACGGCACGTACAGCACGCCGAGGGCCAGGCCGAGCACGAACCCGCCGGCAGCACCGCTCGGCTTGCGGGCGCGCACGCGCGCGAACGGGCGCTCGAGCAGCGCGCCGAGCGGCGGGATGAGGTAGCCGAGCCCGACCACGATCAGCAGCGCGATGCCCGCGTCGCGCAGCGAGTCCTGCGGCAGATGCAGCAGCGAGAGCAGTTCCGACCCGACGAGGATGAGCAGGCTGAAGCTGAGCACCAGCCCCGCGATCACCGCCAGCGGGCGGCGCAGGCCAGCCCGCCGGAACGCTATGCCCGGCGCCGGTTCGGCACCCACCGGCCCGACGGCGTCGGCGGCGTCGACGGCGGGCGCCGGGTGCATTCCCGCCGGCTCTCCCGCACCGGCAACGAGGACGACCGGCAGGACGGGCAGGACGCACGGGGAGATAGCCGCCAGGAACCCGGCCGCGATGCCCACGATGACGAGCTCGACCATGCCGCTGTCACTCCAACCTTCACGCTCGCCCGTGTGCCCCGGGGGCCCGGGCTGGTCCCGTCCCCACCGGTAATTCGTCGCCGGCGGGGCGGCGGTTTGGCCGGCGGCTCAGCTGCTCGGCTGCGGCACGTGGCAGGAGATCTTCGGGTTGACCCCGAGGTAGTTCAGCGGGCCGGCCAGGATCGTCACCGCGATCGTGGCCGACTGGTTGCAGTTCGACGGCGGCGAACTGTAATCATGACGCTGGCCAGCGGCGATCGCGCCGATGACGAGCCAGATAACCAGCACGATCGATCCGATGTGCATCGCCACCTCCGGCTGCCGGGCGATAGCGATGATATGGCACCGGATGAGGCATGCAGCTGGAGTCCGGGGCCCGCGGCGGCGCGGCCCCGGCGGCGACCCGCGTTACTCCGGCCCGAATCCCGCGGTGCCCAGCAGATGGCGCAGGTCGACGACGGTCTGGACGTCCACGTCCTTCTGGCCCCCGGGGTGGAAGAACTCGGTCTGCGACCCCACCGTGATCGCAAGCTTGCCGTCGTGCTGCTCGCTGACCGAGCCCACCGCGCCCAGCAGCGACCGCACGGCGCGCCACTCGATGTTGTGGCTCGTGGGGCGGGCGAAGATCGCGCGGAGCGTGTCGCGGTGGTGGTCGTTCAGGTGCTCTGGCTCGGTCATCGTCGGCGTTACCTGTCGTAGTGGGATGGCGGGAACGGGCTGCGCTCGTGCTCCATCTCGAGCTCGTCCTTGTCGTACTCGCGGCGGAT
Organism: Streptosporangiaceae bacterium; assembly: GCA_030039095.1. Next base: position 8,696 of record JASHQP010000008.1, on the reverse strand, counting down.
CTCGGCCCGCTCCTCCTCGTAGACGTCGGTCTCGGTGACGTCGAACGTCTGCGGCGGCGTGTCCGTGGCGGCCGGCACCTCGTCCGGGTCGTACGGGTCGAGGCCGGCCTCGACACGCTCTTCCTCGGTCAGCCGGGCGAGCCGGTCGTCATCGATGCGGTCCGGGGCGCCGCCGTGCTGCCGGCGGTCGCGGTGGAAATCCTCGGTCACGATGCCTCCTGCGATTCTGGAGGGAACTGACAGAACTTACCTTGAACGCTACGCCGTGTGGCCACCCGGGCGTCAACCGGGCGGTCGAGCGTACCGGACCGGGTGCCTCTGTTCTGTCAGGAGTCGGCTCCGTAGCGCGCAACCGCATCCTCGTCCCAGTCCAGACCATTGCCGGGCACGTCGGGCACCTGCAGCCGGCCGGACCGGACCTCGAACGGCTGCTTCAGCACCGGGCTGGCCCAGTCGCACCATTCCAGCCAGTGCCGGGTGGGGGTGACCCGCAGCAGGTGCCCGGACACCTCGGGGTACAGGTGCGAGGACATCGGCAGGCAGGCCACGTCGGCGATCGCCGCCGCCTGCAGCCAGCCGGTCACCCCGCCGATCCGCATCAGGTCCGGCATGACCAGGTCGCAGGCTTGCGCCCGGATCGCGTCGTGCATGGCACGCGGGCCGTAGAAGTTCTCCCCCAGCATCACCGCCGTGGCGATGTCCCGGGCGACCCGCGCGTGACCGTCCAGGTCGTCGTAGCGCAGCGGCTCCTCGATCCAGGCCAGGCCCTCGCCGTCGAGGGCGCGGCAGCGCTCCAGCGCTTCGCCCAGGGTCAGGCCCTGGTTGTAGTCGGCGACGAGCGTCACCTGGTCCCCGACCGCCTCCCTGACCTTGCGCACCGCGGCCAGGTCGTCGGCGGCGCTGGGCCGGCCAACCCGCACCTTCAGGGCGGTGAACCCGCCTTCGGCGAGCAGTTCCAGTGCCTCGTCACCGGCGGCGGCGGGCGGGATCAGCCCAAGCCCGTTGCTGTTGTAGGCGGGCACCGGCTCCATGGTCCCGCCGAGCAGCCGGGCCAGCGGCAGGCCCGCCGCCTTGGCCAGCGCGTCCCACAGCGCGATGTCGATCCCGGCCACGGCCGCCAGAGCCAGGCCCTGGTAGCCGGCCAGGCCGAACCAGCCCCGGGCGGCCTGGTAGGCAGCGGCCGGGGCCGCGGTCTTGCCCCGCAGCGCCGCGCCGAGGTCGCGGATTGCCGGGACCAGCGCCGCGGCCGCCCGGTACAGGTACGGGCCGATGTAGCCGCGGCCGGTGACGCCCTGCTCGGTGCTGACGTCGATGAGCAGCAGCGGCCAGCGCGGAAAATCACCGACGCGCGTGGCCAGCGGGCGCCGCAGCGGAACCACGACCGAGCGCACCGCCACATCCCGCACGACCAGCCCAGCATCCTCACTCATCCGCCCCTCCTCCGCCCGCATCAGGCAACGCCACCACCTGCACCCGACGCCTCCCACCCGTCCTTTCATGATCGTGGTGGATTACAACCGGATAGAGCGCATTTGCCACCACGATCATGAAACACGCGGTCAGCCGGGTCGGCTATCGCATGGTGAGACCGCCGTTGGCGCACAGGACCTGGCCGGTCATGGCCGCCGCCGCGTCGGAGACCAGGTAGGCGACAGCAGCCGCGGTGTCGTCTGGCGTGAGCGGCCGCTTGAGCGCCTGGCTGCGGACGACCGCGCCGAAGTGCTCGTCGCCGTCCCTGGCGCGGGCATCCGGCGTGTCGGTCAGGCCCGGCGCCACGGCGGATACCCCGATGCCGTCGGCGCCGAGGGTGACCGCCAGCGTGCGCATGACCCCGAGCAGCGCGCCCTTGCTGGCGATGTACGCAAGCATCTCCGGGTTCGGCGGGGCCCAGACCGTGCCGGAGACGATGAACACGATGCGCCCGAAGCCCTGCTGCGCCATGCCGGGGGCGAACGCCTGCACCAGCCACAGCGCCGACTCGACGTTGACGGCCTGCACCCGGCGCCAGGCCGCCGCGTCGAGATCGGCGATGGCCGCCCGGTCGAACACCGCGGCGCAGTGGACGAACACGTCGCAGCGGCCGTGGCGCTCGAGCACGGTGGCCGCGGCGGCCCGGGTCGACGCTTCAGACGACAGGTCACAGTCGACGTCGCCGTTGCGGTCGAGGACGACGGTTCGGTGGCCGGTGCCCTGCAGCGCGGCGGTGATCGCCGTTCCGATGGCGCCCGCGCCGCCGGTGATGACGGCGATGCGCCCGGGCACGTTCACGAGCTCTTGCACCCGGCGGCCGACGGCGGCCGGGCGGGCTCGGAGGCGGCGGAGAACAGGTAGCTTGTGGCGAGGCTGCGGCAGGGCCGCCACTTCTCGGCGATCGCGAGCACCTCCTCCTGCGACGGGAGATGACCGAGATCGTATACGGCCGGAATGGCCTTGCGCAGTGCGAGGTCCCCGGCAGGGCGACGTCCTCGCGGCCGAGCGCGGTGAGCATGGCGCCCTGCGCGGTCCACGGATCGCCGGGATCAGCGCGCTCGGCCGGGACGACTGCCCGGCTTCATCGCCGGCCTACCCGCGGGGCAGCGACGGGGCCGCGCGGCGCTGCGATCGCCAGTACGAGCGTGGCGGCGATCAGCCCGATGTTGACGGCCAGCGCTGCCTGGAAGCTGTGCCTGAAAGCCGCGGCCAGCGCGGCAGCGCCCGCGCCGGCCGGGTGCAGGCTGGCGAACAGCACGGTGCCGACGACCGCGATGCCCAGGGCGCTGCCGACGCGCTGCGCGGTGTTCAGCACGCCGCTCGCCGACCCGTTGTCGGCGGGCGGGACCGCCCCGAGCACCAGGTCGATGTTGGGCGCGACGATCAGGCCGTGTCCGAGCCCGGCCAGCAGCAGCGGGCCCGCGACGTACCACGGGCTCGGCTGGCCGGCGAAGTGGAAGACGAGGAGCAAGCAGGTGAGCCCGGCCGCGACCATCGAGCAGCCCAGGATGAGAATCCACCGGCCGAGGCGCTGCGCGATCGCGTGGCTCTTGCGCGCGGTCACGATCGCGCCGAGCGCAAACGGGCTCACCACCAGCCCGCTGGCCAGCGCACCGTGGGCGAAGCCTTCCTGCCACGTCACCGCCAGGCTGAAGAAGATGCTGGTGAACGACGCGAAGTAGAGCAGCGCGAAGACCGCTCCGGTGGCGAACGCAGGCTGGCGGACCACACGCGGCGGGATCAGCGGGGTGCGGCCTGCCCGCTCGGCACGGCGCTCGGCGAGCCACAGGACGGCCAGCAGCGGGACGGCGGCGGCGAAGCAGCCGTAGGTCCACAGCGGCCAGCCGCGCGACTGGCCCTCGATCAGCGGCAGCAGCACCAGCACCAGGGCGGCGGTGAGCAGGCCAACACCGGCGACGTCGGCGGGCTGGCGGGGGTGGCGGACCGGTGCGGGCAGGAACCTCACGGCCGCTGGCACCGCCGCGGCTCCGATCGCGAGGTTGACGAGGAAGATCCAGCGCCAGCCGGTGTGCGGGCCGGCCGCGGTGATGAGCAGCCCGCCCGCGAGCGGCCCGACGGCCGTGGACAGGCCGATGACCGCGGCCAGGACGCCGAACGCCCTGGACCGCTTCGGCCCGGTGAACGTGTCCACGATCGTGGCGTTGATCTGCGTGTAGTAGGTCCCGGCCGCCAGCCCCTGGACCACCCGGGCGGCCACCAACTCGGCGGGGGTCTGCGCGAGCCCGGCTGCCAGGCTGGCCAGCAGGAAAAGCACCAGGCCGGCGATGTAGAGCGGCTTGCGCCCGATCGCGTCGCCGAGCCGCCCGGCGGGGATGAGGACGATCCCGAACGCGAGCGCGTACCCGGAGACCACCCACTCCAGGGCGCTGTCGCTGGCCCGGAGGCCATGCTGGATGGTGGGCAGCGCGACGTTGACGATGGTCGTGTCCAGCAGCGACATGAAGGCGCCGGCCATCACGGTCGCGAGCGTCAGCGCGGCCAGCCGGCCGGCCGTCGGCGCGGCAGCGCCCGCGGGCTGCGTGAGTACCTTCTCCGCACTCGGCATCGCGCCCTCCTGCACGTTCAAGGATCCGAAACGGAACAGCTCTGTTCCGATATTAACCGCCGTGGAGGTGAAACGCAACAGGTCTGTTTCGTTATAGGATGCGGATCATGAACCCTGCCGAGCGCACCTCGGGCCGCCGCCGAGACGAGCGGACGGACGCCGCCATCATCGACGCCGTGCTGGACCTGACCAGCGCCGGCGCGACGCTGTCTGGCCTGTCACTGGTGACGATCGCGAGGACGGCCGGGGTGTCACGCAACTCGGTCTACCGCCGCTGGAAGACCAAGGACGCGCTGTACCTGGACGTGCTGGAGTCGATCAACAGGAACCTGCCGGACCTGCCCGGGCGCAGCGCCCGCGAGGACGTGACCGCGCTGCTCGCCGTGCTGATCGAGCGGGTCCTGGACAAGCGCGCCAGCCATATCCTCCGTGCGCTGAACGCTGAGGCCGACGCGTTCCCCGAGCTGCACAAGCGCTACTTCGACGAGATCGTCGCGCCGCGCCGGGATGCGATGAACGAGGCGGTGAGACGGGGCATAGCGTCCGGCGAGATCCGCCCGGACATCGATCCCGCCATCGTGTCCGAGGTGCTCGTCTCCCCGGTGCTGGCCCGCATGGCGTCCGGCAATACCGACGATCTCGACCCCGAGCAGACCAGCCGGGGCATCGTCGCGCTCGTGTTCGCCGGGGCCCAGCCGCGCCAGGCGCCGGCTGGTCGTTCTTGAATGCCCGGTTTATGCTCCGGCGCCCGGATCCGCGTGCCGCGCGGTGAACCGGGCGAGGCCGGGATCCGTATCCCAACGGGGCCTCTCTGCGCCCCGGGACGCACCGGAGTGTCCCGGGACGCACAAGAGCTGAGGAGCGGGGATGACTGATGTCATCGACGTGGCGGCGGCCGAGGACAACCGGATGTTCGCGGACGGCCTGCGCGCGTGGGCCGGGACGCTGCCGGACATCCGCCTGGCAATGGTCACGTCAACCATCGAGGAGTTGCTGAGGACATCTGCGGGCCGGCGTTTCGTCGTGCTGCTCAACCCGGCGCTGCGCGCCGACCCCGACCCGGCGCAGAACGTTCGGCGGCTGGTCGAGGCGGGGCACCGGGTCGTGGTCATCGACGGGTCGGTCGACCTGGCCATGGTGGCGCGCACGCTCGCGGCCGGCGCGCACGGCTACCTCACGCACAATCACGACATGGCGGCGCTGGCGGCGACGCTGCGCGCGATCGCGTCCGGCGGCACGGCCTGGTCGCTGGGCCCGACCATGACCGCCGAGCCGGATGGGTCGCCGGCCCGGCCGGCGCTGTCCGAGCGGGAGCACGCGGTGCTGATGGCGTACGTGTCGGGGCTGACGCTCGAGTCGACCGCCCGGAGCCTGGGGATCAGCCCGGAGACCGCCAAGACCTACCTGAAGCGGGTCAAGGCCAAGTACCGGGACGCGGGGCTGCCGGTCTACACCAAGCTCGACCTCGCCGAACGCGTCCGCGCCGACTGCTCGACGGGAACCGCCCGGGGTGCCGCGCGGGGCGTCAGGTCCTGACGGACTCCCCTGACGCCTGGCCCGGCGCGGCCTGCGGCTGCTCGGCGCTGGCCGGGACGACCTGCGCCTGGCGGGCGAGCGGGCCGCGGCGGAACAGGGCGCCGCACACGACGGCACCGCCGGCGAAGAAGCCGGCCGTCCACCAGAACCCGGCCGTGTAGCCGTGCACCGCGGCCGCCGCCGCCAGGGCTCCCTGGGCCGCCGGCGAGATCGCGATCGCCTTGGTGAGATGGCTGGCCACGTACGCCGCGGCCGCGCTGGTGGCGATCGTGTTCAGCAGCGCGGTGCCGATCGAGCCGCCGAGCTGCTGGCCGACGTTGAGCGTGGCCGACGCGACGCCGGCGTCGCTGGGGACCACTCCGAAGGTCCCGGTGTTCATCGATGGAGGCATCGAAAGACCGATGCCGGCGCCGGACACCATCAGCGGCCCGAGCACCGCAGAGGCGTAGCCGGAGTGCACCCCGATCCTGGTGAGCCACGCCATGCCGACGGCCGCGATCAGCATGCCGCACCCCACGAGGGGTTTCGGGCCGACGCGCGGCATCAGCACGATGTTGGAGATCTGGGCGAAGATCATCACCATCCCGATCGCCGGGAGGAACGCGACGCCGGTGATCACCGGCGAGTAGCCGAGGATCGTCTGCAGGTAGTAGGTGAGGAACAGGAAGAGGCCGAACATCGACGCGCCCACGATCAGGATCGCCAGGTAGGCGCCGCCTCGGTTGCGGTCGAGCACCACCCGCGGTGGCAGCAGCGGGTGCGCGGCGCGGAACTGCCAGGCAGCGAACGCGGCCAGCAGCACCACCCCGGCGGCCAGGAAGCCCCACGTCGACGACGTGTGCCAGCTGTGGGTCGCCGCGTTGGAGAACCCGAAGACCAGGCAGAACATCGACCCGGACACCAGCAGCGTGCCGAGCCAGTCGAGCCGCGCGCCAGCGGACGCCGATCCCTTGCTGGACAGGAAGGCCACCGCCCCTGCCGCGGCCGCCACGGCGAAGATCAGGTTCACGTACAGGCACCAGCGCCAGTCGAGGTACTCGGTCAGCACGCCGCCGAGCAGCAGCCCGACCAGCCCGCCGCCCCCGGCGATCGCCCCGTACACGCCGAACGCCCGGCCCCGCTCCCTCGGGTCGCTGAACGTGGTCGTGAGCACGGACAGCGCGGCCGGCGCGAGCAGCGCGCCGAACACCCCCTGGCAGGCGCGCGCGGTGATGAGCATCGTGAAGTTGACCGACGCGCCACCGACCGCCGAGGCGATGGCGAAGCCGGCGAGCCCGGTCAGGAACGCACGCCTGCGGCCGAACAGGTCGCCGATCCGGCCGCCGAACAGCAGCAGGCTGCCGAACGAGAGCGCGTACGCGGTGATGACCCACTGCCGGTCGACGTTCGAGAAGTGCAGCGCCCGCTGCGCGGATGGCAGCGCGATGTTCATGACCGTGATGTCGAGCACGATCATCAGCTGTGCCAGCCCGACCACCGCCAGAACGAACCACCGCCGCGGGTCGGGCTCAGCTGCCCGGCCGGCCGGGACTGCCCCGCCCTGTGCGCCACCAGTGACGTCGGCAACAGACATCGGTCGCTCCCATCTGGAGGAGTCATCTCCACTTACTGCCGAGGCTAGCAGAACCGGAGGTACGGCCTCCACTAAGGGTACGATGCTGGGGTGAACACCGAGGAAAGCAGGGGCGGGCGGCCCGGGCGGCTGCTGCGCGCCGATGCCGAGCGGAACCGCCAGCGCATCCTCGCGGCGGCGGCGGAGCTGTTCACCGAGCGAGGACTCGAGCCCAGCCTCGACGACGTGGCCCGGCACGCGGGAGTGGGCGTGGGCACGGTGTACCGGCGGTTCCCCGACAAGGCGTCGCTCGCTGATGCGCTGTTCGACGAGCGGATCGACGCGCTGGTCGCGCTCGCCGAGCAGGCCCAGGCCGAGCCGGACGCGTGGGCGGCGCTGGTGTCGTTCCTCGAGCGCTCCGCCGAGATGCTCACCACCAACCGCGGCCTGCGCCAGATCCTGATGTTCGCCGCCGAGGGCCACGAGAGGGGCATCTGCGCCAGGGACCGGATGCGGCCGGCCATCGAGAGCCTGCTCGAGCGGGCCCAGGCCGATGGCCAGGTCCGCGCCGACCTCGGGCCGACCGACGTCCCCATGATCGAGTTCATGGTCGCGGCGGCGGCCGAGTACGCCTGGCAGGTGCGGCCGACGGTCTGGCGCCGGTACCTGGCCCTGATCCTGGATGCCCTGCGCCCGGCCAGCGCCTCGGGCTCGCCGCTCCCCGAGCCGGAGCTCAGCGCCGACGAACTGGCCGGGGTCATGCAGTCGAACCCGCTCGGCCGGCGGCGTGCATCGCACGGAGCGATGCGGGTCAGCGGCTCTGGATCGACCTGATGATGAGCGGCACGGCGATCACCGGGATGATGACGAACAGCATGTCGGGCATGCGGCCCTTGACCAGCGTGCCCACGGTGATGGCGAACACCGCCAGGATCGCCGTGACGAGGTAGCCCTGCCAGGTCCGGGGACCGAAGCCGTATCCGAACCGTTTGGCCCCGAACCAGGGCTCGGAGTTCTTGGGGCCGCTCCCGGTGTCGTACTGCCCGCGATCGTCATTCATGATTTCTCACTCTTCTGGTTGCCGCTGGGCGGGACGGATGAACAGGCCGGCGACCCTGCCGGCGAGGTCGAAGGTGACCCGGCCGTTTGCCTCGCCCGCCTCGAAATGCAGCGGGATGTTCACGACGGTGTGGTCGTCGGCCCGGAACGCGAACGGATCGCCGATCCGCTCGAGGCTGCCGACCATGGCGATCGTGTGCGCCCAGCCCGCAGCCAGCCGCGCAGCGTCGAGCTTCTCGCGCATGCTCTCGTCGAGGTCGCCGAGAACGTCCTGGAAGCGGCCCTCCGCCTGCGCGACGAACAGCGCCACGGCCCGGTCGGCCAGCCCGGGCGGGACCGAGCGGTTCATCGGCTCGCCGGTGCGGGGATCGACCGGCCGCCCGAACCGCTGGAACGCCGCCTGCCGCGTGGTGCCGAGCACGTCACCGATCCGCTGCCAGCTGTGGCCGGCGGCCCGTGCCCGGTCGACGGCCGCCTGCATCGCCGAGTTCGTCGCGGCCGACAGTTCGCGCG
>JASHQP010000126.1 GCA_030039095.1 Streptosporangiaceae bacterium | reverse complement strand
GATGCCCTCGTAGACGGAGAACGCGGCGCCGACGGTGAACAGCACCACCGCAACCACGAATCCGTAGAAGTAGCGTTCCGACCCGAATCCGAACTGATGCTCCTCGGTCTCCGCGCGCTGCGCCCTGCTGCGGCCGAACAGCAGCAGCGCCTGGTTGCCGGAGTCGGCGACCGAGTGGACCGACTCGGCGAGCATCGACGCCGACCCGGTGATCAGGAACGCGGCGAACTTGGTGGCGGCGATGCCGAGGTTGGCCCCGAGCGCCGCGATCACCGCGCGCATGCCCGAGCCGTGGCCCGCGCCTCGCTCTGGCCGCTCCTGCTCGGAGCGCTGCGGCTCCAGGGGCCGGTCCCCGGGCCGTTGATCCGCGCTCATGCTGTCAGGCCCGCCCGCGACGGGACGTACCGCGGCTAGCTCGCGGCAGGGTCGCGCGCCTCGTCGACGAGCATGACCGGGATGTCGTCCCGTACCGGATAGGCCAGTCCGCATTCCGCGTTGGTGCAAACCAGCTCGCTGGCCTCCTCATCCACGCGCACGGGCGAGTGGCACTTCGGGCAGGCCAGGATCTCCAGCAGCCAGTCATCGATCTTCAATGCATCTCCTATGACGTTCGCACGATATGCGGGACCTGATCGCGGATGTCGTACTCGGCCACTGAGCCTTGCCTCCGGCGCATACGCGGATCGGTCACGACGCGCGTGCTGCGCCGCGAATAGACGGACACCCGAGCCTACCGGCAGAGCCGGAGGGTGCGCCCGATCGGCAGAGCCTCGGTACCCAGTTCCACGCCAGCGCGGAGGGCATGGCCGCAGCCGACGAATGCGCCTAGCGGAGCCGTCCGGTGTCCTGCGGCGAGGAGCGCAGCACCCGCAGGTGGCCCCGCCGCCCGATCTCCACGCCCTGGCCAACCGGCTCACCCGGGGCGTTCGTGGTCGCCTCCATCACGGCGTTGGCCAGCGCCTCCAGGTCGTCCACCGGCTCCTCGGCCGGGCCGTCCGGCAGCCGGACCACCTCCCAGCCGATGGGCACGGTCATCCGGTCTGCGTGCGCGGCGCACAGGTCATAGCAGTGCGGTTCGACATAGGCGGCGAGCGGGCCGAGGACCGCCGTGGAGTCGCGGTACACGTAGGTGAGCGTGTGCACGGCAGCCTGCTTGCACGCTGGCCTGCTGCAGCGACGTTGTTTCAACGGCCCGCCTCCCTCACGACCGTGCCGATGGCGGGCGAGCGCGTCCCGCGACAGGCAGGCTCGCATAGATCGCTCACAACGGCTGACGGTATCGATCCGCGGGCAGTAACGCCATTACCCGGGGCACTCTGCACGATCGTGTCTCCAGTGCACTCAGTGAGGCGCCGGCACGGATACGCTCGGTGACTGTGAACGATGGCGGTGACCGGCCGCGTGCGGCGCGGATCAGGCGGCGGGATTCCAGGGGCCGGGGCCTGCGCGGCACCCTTACCCCGCAGGACGTGCCGCTGTACCGAAGCCGCGCGCAGCGCTTCGACGACCTGGTGCTCGATGCCGTGGCGCAGCTCGAACCGCGCTGGGAGGCGGAGCTGGCCACTGTCGAGTTCGCCGTCGAGGAGATCCCGCCGGCCGACCTTCCCGATGACGACCCGGAGCCCGTGCCGCTGGCCCGGCTGGATCCCGCCACGCCGCCCGCTGGCGACCTGCACCGGCCCGCCAGGCCGGCCCGCATCGTTCTGTACCGGCGCCCGCTGATGGCCCGCGCCGATGACGAGGAGGACCTGAGCGAACTGGTGCTGGACGTGGTCGTCGAGGAGTTCGCGCGGCTGCTCGGGGTTGACCCGCAGGCCGTCGACCCCGGCTACCCGGACGAGGACTGAGGCTGCCCGGTCCGGCGCCAGCGCGGCGTCAGGGCAGGGCCGTCGTCACCGAGTTGTGCACCGCGGGGAGCGGAACCCAGGTCAGCGCGCTCGTGATCGGCAGGATGGACCGCACCGAGCCGTTGGCGGTGACTACCCGCCCAGCGTAGACGGGCCCCGAGCCAGCCAGCGGCGTGATCACGACCGCGAACGGGGAGGCCTTGCCACCCTGCTTCGGAACCGGCAGTGAGACGACCGCGGTGTGGCCCGCGCCGAGCTGGACGGTGCCGAACGTCACGCCGGACTGGCCCGCGGCGGTCAGCTCCGAGACCTGAACCCGGGCCGCGCCCTGCGGCGCGGACAGGACGAGCTGCGATGAGCCGCCCGAGCCGAGCGGGTTGCCGGTGATCACACCCTGCTCCTGCACGGGGGTTGCGGCGGCGGTGAACGCGCCCGGCGCGCCTGCAGTCCCGCCCGGCGTGCTCATCGAGGCGGTCACCGGCACGCTGGAGGAAAGCACGATCGCCGCCGGGATCCCGCCAAGCGACGGCAGCGATACCGCGACCGCCGACCCGCCCGGAAGATCGACGCTGCCGCCTGTCGGCTGGTACGACCCTCGCCCGGTGACCGCGGTCACCTTGATCTCGGCGTTGGCCGAGCCTGGCACCGCGACGTAGAGTTCCCGCGCGCCCGGCGTTCCCGGCAGGCCGGGCAGCACCTGGGTGGTCGCGGGTGGCTGTGCCGCCGGCAGCCAGGCACCGGGCTCGCTGCCGTTCGAGGTCTCGAGCGCCGCGGCGACCACCCGGCCCACGCTGGTGGTCACGTTCAGCGCGACGACCCGCGACCCCTTCAGCAGCTTGGCCAGGGACTGGACCACGAGGCCGTGCGGCGGGACCTCGATCCCCGCATCCGTGCTGCCGATGATCGGGCCGCTGTCGGTAAGCACGCTGACCGTGGCGTCCGCGGCCTGGGTGTCGGTGTTCATCAGGTAGAGCTGGATGTTGGCGACCGATTTCTGCCCGGGGCCGACAAACCAGAAGTCGGTTCCCGGGCCCTGGCACTCCGCGGTGGCCAGCCCCCCGGCATTCGTCTGCTCGGCCTCGAGTCCCTGTGCCATGGCCCCGCTGGCCTGAATCATCACGCCGCCCCGCCCAGCGGTGGTCGGCACTCCAGCGGCTGTCGCCGTGGCCGACTGCTGGGCCCGGCCACGGGCCGCCACGGGAGCAGCGGGCACGGTCAGCAGCGACAGCCGGCCTGGCTGGGTGAAAACGTGCAGCGGTGCCGGTGAGGTCGTTGCGCCTGCCGGGGTCAGCCGCGTCACCTCGGCCTGCCCGTTGCCCGTCGAGGCCGCGGCGAGCGCAACGCTGGAAGCGGTGGAGCCTGCCGAGCCTGGCCCCGGGCACGCGCGTACCACGTTGGACACCTCGGCGCGCGACGCCCCCGGCTCGCCCTGGCCGGCCGTGACGGCCGCGGAGTGACTGACGCTGGCCAGGCCAAACTCCGCCCCCACCGCCACGACCACCAGCAGCGCCAGCAGGTACTTGTTAGCGACGAAACGCCTCACTGGCCGTCACCTCGCCAGTCCCGCCCCGGAACGGGCCACCCCGGGGTGCCCTCGTCTTCGTCTGGCTCGGGGCGGCGGTGCCTGCGGCCACGGGTGGGCGGGAGCGGGTCGAGCACGTCGCTGCCCCCCGCGGACCAGCCGGACGGATCCGGCGCCGGCCAGCCCGGCTC
>JASHQP010000125.1 GCA_030039095.1 Streptosporangiaceae bacterium | reverse complement strand
CCCTCCGGTGCGCGCCGACGAAGACCGCGGTGCCCGGGGATTGCCGCACCCGGTCCAGCACGCCCGCGAGCCCGGCGCGGAACTCGCGGAACGACAAGACCTCCGGCACTGCCACTGTTAAAGCGTACACCATCGCGTACGCATACCTCTCACAGTCCGTGTGCGCTCAACGGCTGACACGCACAAAATATCCGCCGCTATGCGCGCTGGTCCTGGCCGAATGCTTGGTCACAGAGGACGAACCGAATGGGCTGTTCTGTATGGGTCAGCAGCTGGCGGCTTTAAGCGCCAATCCCAGACTCGGACTGTGGATCTAACGGTGTTTCCGGCCGATCACGCCGGGGTGATGGCCTCGCAGGAGAGCTGCCGCGACGACCGCGGCGCACCCGTCGCCGGTGCCGACTGGCCTGGTGGTGAGGGTGGCGGGGCAGCGCGGGCACCGGTTCGCCCGCATAGCTGGTTCCGAGCCGCAGCTTCCGCACTCTTATGTGGCAGCTCAAGGCGCCGGGGTCGCGGTGCCGCGCTGGTCCTGGACGATGGCGACCGCCTGCTGCTGGGTGAGCCTGGAGCCGGCGGAGAACGCTTGATCGAACTGGGTGCCGCCGAGCCTGTGGCGGACCTGGGCCGCCAGATCGGCCTCCACTCGCCGTAGATGCGGCCACGCCGACAGGCCGACCCGCCGGCGCAGGCCGTCGGCGGCGCCTTCTAGCAGCGCCGCCTGGTCTGCGTCCCCCTCGGCGAACGCCAGCTGGGCATACCCTGACAGGCAGAGGGTTACGAATGGTGTGCTGCGGGCCGCCAGGCTCAGGTCCAGCGCCTCATCTAGCAGCACCCGGGCCCCATCAAGGCTGCCCCGCAGGACATTCAGGATGCCCAGCTGTACCCGCGAGCCCGCAACGAGCCAGTCTGCGCCGGGCCGCTCGGCCAGGTCGCGCGCCTCCCGGAGGTGGCGGAGGGCGTCGTCGTAGCGGCCCAGCGCTGTCTCCACGGAGCCGGCGGTGAACGCGGCCATGGCGGTGAAGACGGGCTCATCCTGGCCGCGGAGTTCCTCCAGCGAGACGGTCACCTGCCGCAGCGTCCCGTCAAAGTCGTCGGCGATCGGCGAGGTCCACGCCAGGGCAAGCTGGGATGCCGCGTGCAGGAAGGGGTCCCTGATCCCGGCCAGCAGCGGAGCCAGGCGCTGGCGGGCCGTCAGCGCCGCCGCGTCATCCCCGATGTCAACGGCGATCACTACCGCCGTCCATGCCAGCTCGGCGCTGGCTTGCGGGTTCAGCGTGCCGGCGGCTGGCAGCATCTGCTCCACCCAGGACCAGGCCTCGCGCTCGAGGTCCTGCGCCGTCCAGAACAGCCATAGGACCCGGAACAGGTGCGGCAGCGGCCTGGGCTCGTGGGCCAGGTACCAGCGCACCGCGGCGGTCAGGTTGCCCGCCTCGGCCTGCAGCCGCTCCAGCCACTCGCTCCGATCGGGCCCGCGCATCGGCCGGTCCGCCCGTTCGGCCAGGCTCCGGTAGTAGCCGGCGTGCCGCTGCCCAACCTCGGCGGCGTCGGTCCGGGCCGCCAGCCGCTCGGCGACGAACTCGCGGACGGTCTCCAGCATCCGCGTGCGGGACCCAAGCTCGGTGCTGCCGACATAGACCAGGCTGTGCTGGGCCAGCGCCTCGGTCAGCTCCAGCACCCGGTCCTCCTCCAGGCCCGCCACCCGGACCGCAGCCTGGACGGTCCAGCCATCGACGAACACGGCCGCGACCTCCAGCAGCGACCGCTCGGCGTCATCGAGCAGGCCCACGCTCCATTCCACTGTGGCCCGCAGGGTGCGCTGCCGCTCGGGCAGGTCCACCGCGCCGGTGCCAAGCGCATCCAGCGAGGACGCCAGCCGGTCCAGCAGCGCAGCCGGGTCTAGCAGCCGGGTGCGGGCGGCTGCCAGTTCAATGGCCAGCGGCAGGCCCTCTAGCCGACGGCAGATCTCCGCCACCGCCGCTGCGTTGCCCGCGGTCAGGGCAAAGCCGGGCCGCACCGCGCGGGCACGGTCCACGAACAGCGCCACCGCCGGCGAGGACCCTAGCTCCGCGACCGAGGCGACGCCGGGACCGGCCGGCAGCGGCAGCGGCGGCACCGGGTATTCCCGCTCGCCCCGCAGCCCGAGCACCGTCCGGCTTGTGGCCAAGATCGCCAGCCGAGGGCAGCGGGCCAGCAGCTCGCCCAGGTGGGGGGCAACCTGGACCACCTGCTCCAGGTTGTCCAGGACCAGCAGCCAGGCGCCGTCACCCAACGTCTCGGCCAGCGCCTCTGCCGGCGAGCCTGTCCGCGCCAGGTCGGCGCCCGCTGCCCGGCCGATAGCGGCCAGGACCAGCCCAGGATCGGTGACCGCATCCAGCGGCACGAACACGGTACCCGCGCCGAACCGGTCCCGCAGTTGCTCGCCCGCCGCCACCGCCAGCCGGGTCTTGCCCACCCCGCCCGGCCCGGTCAACGTCACCAGCCGCACCCCGGGCTGCCCGAGCAGCCCGGTCACATCGCCGATGGCCCGCTCCCGCCCGAGTAGCGACGTCGTGCTCACCGGCAGCCGGCCAGGCCCGCGTCCGCCCGCCGGCGACGACGCCGGGGCCGGGCCGCCAGCGGCGGCGAACCGCTCACTCAGCAGCACCGCCAAGTCGTCGCGCACCAGCCGGCCTAGCTCAGCGGGAGTGCGGAAATGACGGTAGGACGCCGACGCCTCATCCCTGATCCGCGCCAGCAGATCCGCAAGCCGCGGCTCGCGATCAGGCGCCGGCTCCTTGACGTACAACAACCGCGGCAGCACGCCCGACAAGTCGAATTCATCCTCCAGCCCCGACACCCGCGCGCCGGGGACCAACTGCCCGTACCGCTGCCAGTACAAGCCGAGGAACACATCAGCTTGCCCCAGGTAAGCCCGGTACACCTCGGCCGGCGGATACGGCCGGGCCCCCGCCTCGAACATCACCGGGGTCAGCCGCAGCGCCGAAACCGCACGAGAAACCGCCCGCCGCTCCTCGGCCAGCTCACCCAGCGTGGAACTCACGAATACCCGCACCCGCTGATCCGGCGTCCGGATAACCGTCT
>JASHQP010000124.1 GCA_030039095.1 Streptosporangiaceae bacterium | reverse complement strand
GGTGCGGGGGGCGGCGTGCTGGGCGGTGCGGGGGGCGGCGTGCTGGGCGGTGCGGGGGGCGGCGTGCTGGCCGGTGCGCTGGTTGGCGTCGCGGTCGCGGTCAAGGCGCCGTTTGCGCTGTTCGGGCTCGGCCTCGTGCTGGCCGCCTACCGGTCCCCGAGAACTCTGGCGGCCCTCGGAGCCGGCGCCGCCGCCGTCCTGGTGCCCAGCTACCTTCTGATCGGCGGGCGGCCCGCGCTCGTGGCTCAGGTGCAGCGCGGGGACGCCGGCGTCGACCTCTACGAGCCGTGGCAACTGCTGTACCGGGCCCTGCACTGGCACGACCCGAGCCAGCGGGCCGACCTGCTGGGGGTCGTCGCCGCGGTGCTGCTCGCAGTGCTGCTGCTGCGGCGGCTGCCGGACGGGCCTCCCGGCCTGCCAGCGATCCGGCCGTCCCTGGCGCTGGCGCTGGCCTGGCTGGTCGCCTCGCCGCAGCAGCGTCCGTGGTTCGACGCCATGATCTTCCCGCTGCTCGCCGTGATGCCCGCGACCCGGCTGGACTGGATCGCGCTGGGCCGGGCCGTGGCGGGGGGTGTGGCCGAACTGCCCGGCGTGACCTACTACACGCTGCTGAGGCCGAACTGGCTCGCGCAGGCCGACGACGCCGTTGCCCGTGACCTCGCGCCGCTGGCCTTGCTGGCGCTGTCCGTCGCGCTGATATGGCTGTGCGTGACCCGCCGGTGGCTTCCCGGCCGCAGCGCGGAGCGGCCCCCTCCGCCGGGCAGCCCTCCGCCGGCCAAGGTCACCGGCCTGACGCCGGGACGATCTACGTAAGCTGAGGCAATGACGAGCACTGAAGCCAGCCCCGCCGCCCTCACCGCCGCCCGCGACCTGCTGACCCGCCACCCCATTCTCGATGGCCACAACGACCTGCCGTGGACCCTGCGCGTGGCCGCCGAGGTCGACGTGGACGGCACGGACCTGGCTGGCCCGGTTCCCTCGATCCAGACCGACTGGCCCCGGATGGCCGCGGGCGGCGTCGGCGCGCAGTTCTGGTCGGTCTACGTGACGGCCGACCTCGTCGGCGAGGCCGCGGTCACTACCACGCTGGAGCAGATCGACCTCGTGCACGAGCTGATCCGCCGCTACCCGGACGCGCTCGAGCTCGCGCTGACCGCCGACGACGTGGAGCGGATCATGGCGTCGGGCAAGGTTGCCTCGCTGATCGGCGCGGAGGGCGGCCACTCGATCGGCTCATCGCTCGGCACGCTCCGGGCCCTGTACGCCCTCGGGGTCCGCTACATGACCCTGACCCACAACCGCAGCCTGCCCTGGGCGGACTCCGCGACCGACGACCCCATCTCCGGCGGGCTCAGCCCGTTCGGCCGCGAGGTGGTCCGTGAGATGCAGCGGATCGGCATGCTCGTCGACCTGTCCCACGTGTCCCCGGACACCATGCGTGACGCGCTGGACACCGCGGAGGGCCCGCTCATCTTCTCCCACTCGTCGGCGCTGGCGATCTGCGACCACCCGAGGAACGTGCCCGACGCGATCCTGGCCCGGCTGCCGGACAACGGCGGCACCTGCATGGTCAACTTCGTCCCCGCGTTCGTCTCCCAGGCCTGCCGGGACTGGGAGCGCGCGTTCGCCGAGGACGCCAGGCAGCGGGGCGTCGACTTCAAGAACGTCCCGGGCCGCGGCCAGGCCCGCGAACTGCGCGAGCAATGGATCGCCGAGCACCCCCGGCCGGCCGTGAAGCTGTCCGAGGTGGCCGACCACGTCGATCACGTCAGGGAGGTCGCGGGCGTCGACCACGTCGGCATCGGCAGCGACTACGACGGCGTGGACTGGCTGCCCGAGGGGCTCGAGGACACCTCCACCTACCCGGCGCTGATCGCCGAGCTGCGCGGCCGCGGCTGGAGCGAGGAGGATTGCGGGAAACTCGCCAGCGGCAACATCGTGCGGACGCTGCGCGCGGCCGAGCAGACCGCGCGTGCGCTGCAGGCCAGCCGCGGGCCGTCGCGTTCCAGGATCGAAGACATGGACCAGCCGGCGGCCGCCGATTAGCTGAACGGGGTCCTGGGCCTGCCCTGCAGCTCGCCGTCCAGGTACACGTCCACCTTCTCGTCGTAGAAGCACGCCAGGCCGGCGATCTTCTGGCTCTCCGGCAGCGGCGTCCGGTAGATCCAGACGATGTCGTCGTGCACGCGCTGCCCGGCGTCGACCGACCAGTAGTTCGCGCTGCCCTTGTACGGGCAGTGCGAGACCGTCGCCGACGGGCGCAGCATGTCCATTCGCACGTCGGTGAGCGGGATGTAGTGCCGGGGCGGCAGGCCGGTCTCGAAGAGGATCCGCGGCTGGCGCGACTCGGCGACCGTGACGCCGTCCACCTCGATCCGCACGTGCCGCGAGCTGGCCAGGATGTCCACCCGCTTGAAGGGGTCGCGCGGGTGCGTGTACACCGGCTCATCCTCCTCCAGCCACTCGCTCATCGCGTCCCAGTCCAGCCGGACGAGGTCGCGAAGCTGCTCCAGCGGCGAGTCGGGGTAGCGCAGCGCGGCGCGCTCGGCGGTAGCGGTTGCGGTTTTCACGTGCAGAACCTCGCCGTTGCCGCGGCTGGGTGAGTGCTTGGTCTCTCCCGCCGGGAGCAGCGTCGCGTGCAGGTCGGACGCTGGCAGGTAGTAGGTGGGGTAGTACGGCGACTCCCAGACCAGGTACGGCGTCCTGGTATCGGCGACCAGCTCGCCGTCCAGGTAGACGCGGACCCGCTTGGGCCCCTGCTCGACCCTGACGCTGCCTCGCGCACCCTCGCTCATGCCCACCTCCGGCGATCCCCTGTGCTTTCCGAACATACAGCGCCGCGCCAGGCTCGCCCGGCAGGGCCGCCACTGTCCCCTTCTGCTCGGTCGGAGGCGGTAGCGTCGTGGTATGCGCTTGGGGGTCCTGGACGTCGGGTCGAACACCGTCCATCTTCTCGTCGTCGACGCACACCAGGGCGCGCGGCCCGTTCCCGCGTTCTCGCACAAGGCGGAGCTGCGGCTCGGCGACCACCTGGACGCGGAGAACCGCCTCAGCGAGGACTGCGCGGTGCAGCTGCGCGACTTCGTGGACGAGGCGCTGCGGATCGCCGAGGACAAGGGTGTTCAGGAGCTGCTGGCGTTCGCGACCTCCGCCGTGCGGGACGCGGCCAACGGCGACGAGCTGCTCGGCCGGATACAGCAGGAGACCGACGTCGACATCAAGGTGCTGCCCGGGCCGGACGAGTCCCGGCTGACGTTCCTTGCGGCGCGGCGCTGGTTCGGCTGGTCGTCGGGCCGGCTTCTCATGCTGGACATCGGCGGCGGATCGCTCGAAATCGCCTCCGGCGTCGACGAGGAGCCGAGCGTCGCGGTGTCCCTGCCGCTCGGCGCCGGCCGCCTCACCAGGGACTGGCTGGGCGGCGACCCTCCGTCGGCCGACGAGGTACGGCAGCTGCGCAAGCACGTCCGGGCGGAGATCGCCGCGACCGCTGGCACGGTCATGCGGGACGGCCGGCCCGACCACGCGGTCGCCACGTCCAAGACGTTCCGCCAGCTCGCCAGGATCGCCGGGGCTGCCCCGTCCAGCGACGGGCCGTACGTGCGGCGCCAGCTGCAGCACACGGACGTGACGGCGCTGGCGGACCGGCTGTCGCGGACGTCGGCCGCGGAGCGGATGAAGCTGCCGGGGGTGTCCAGGGGCCGCGCGCCCCAGCTCGCCGCGGGGGCGATCGTCGCCGACGCGGCGATGGACCTGTTCGGCCTGCCCGAGCTCGAGGTGTGCCCCTGGGCGCTGCGCGAGGGCGTGATCCTTCGGCGGCTGGACGCCCTGCCCGGCTGAGACCCTTCAGAACTGGCCCAGGGTCTCCATGAACTCCTGGGGCGTCTGCACGACCCCGCTGCAGGTCGGCGATGCGGTCGTGTCCACGCCGCCGGGGCACTCGGTGTCCCGGCCGGCCGACCACATCGACAGCCAGGCCAGGTGCTTCGCGGCGGCGAACGTCTCGAGCTGCTGGGCGTCGGCCACCGTGAAGACCTCGTCGGCCTGGTCGTTCTGGCCGATCATCGGGGTCACCGCGACCTTCGCCCAGGCCGCGGCGTCGCTGATCCCGAGCACTCCGGCGATCTGCGCGTCGGTGGCCGTCGCCGCGTCGATCGCGTACGTGCCCATCATCGTGGCCGGGTCCGGGGCGTCGGCGTCGCCGTAGTCCATCGCCATCACGTTGACGGCGGAGATGCTGACACCGGCCGCGACCGCGCCGTCCAGCAGGTCGATCCCGTCCTGGGTCAGCCCGGACGGCTCCACCGGGAGGGTGAACGACACCTGCAGGCCGGGGTCCTGCGCCTGGAGCTGGGCCAGGGCCTGGTCCCTGAGTGTGTTGGCCGCGGTGTCGTCGAGCGCGGCGCCCTCGATGTCGAAATCGATCTTGTTGAGGTCGTAGGCCGAGATCACCTGCTGGTAGGCGGCGGCCAGCTGGGAGGCGCTGGTGCACGTCTGCGCCAGCTCGCTGCCGTCCTCGCCGCCGAACGAGACCCGCACGTCCCCGCCCATCGCGCGCAGCGCGCTGATCTCGGCGGCGACCGGGTTGTCGCCGATCGCGGTGGTGCCGCCCCATTCTGGGGTGCAGCCGCCGCCGGACACCACGAACGCCAGGTTGAACTGCTCGACCCCGGTCTCGGCGGCCACCGAGGTCAGGCTGAACGGCGGGAACAGGCTGGTATCCACGTACGGGGCGAAGCCCGCCGTGGTCCCGGCCGGCTGGCTCGGGGATGATGACGGCGCCGACGGAGCGGGCGACGGCGCCGGGCTCGGGGACGGGCTGCTCGGCGTCGGCACCGGGGCCG
>JASHQP010000123.1 GCA_030039095.1 Streptosporangiaceae bacterium | reverse complement strand
AGTATCCGAATCTATTTCGCTGAGATCACCTCAATGTGCCGGATGCGGGCGTTTATCAGACGCCGAAGATTCCGGACTGTGTTGGCGTCGAAGGGCAACTCGTCTAGGTCCTCGATCCAGATCCGGGCAGCAGCGATCTGTTCGCGGACGATCTCAGTAGCCAGCCGGTCCGGAATGCCGATATTGTTGCCGAGCTTTCGGAGCATCGCCAAGGAGAGTTGCTGCCGGATTTTCCCGTCAAGGGGAAGCGCCATCGTCCGGTCACCGTAGACGGCGGACGAAGGCAGGTCATAAGCCGGCGTAACCTTCCACTCGCCCCGCGCGTCATGCAGTATCGCCAAATTTTTCGCGTGGAGGTCTCCGTTGCCGGACAGGTACGCGAAGACAAGCAGACGGTATAGCTCGAGAGCCGCAACACCTGGCGCACGGCAGCACTGTGCAAGGCCTGTGATGGCTTCTTCGGTAGAGATAATGTACTTATCGCCCGGCCACCTGCCGAGGACTTGGCAGGCATCCTCGACCGCAAGGAGCCGGACGTTCCCGTTTTCGCGGTGCCGGTCGAATCTATGCACAAGCAGCCCAGGCTCTCCCGCCTTGTCATGAACCAGTTCGACCTCCGCGACCACGAGCCGGGTCCGGGCTGCTGCGTGGAAGAAGAAGTACTCGCTTTCTACAAGATGAGGAAACTCGGGGGGGTTCAGCTTCAGGATGTAGCTCGCTGACCCACCCTGGACAGGCAGGTTCAGCATCTGCCCAGAGACCTTGTCCTGTACCCCGGGCAAAGCGATCCGGTCCGGGTGCTGGCCAATTGCCCGGGCGAACAGGTCAGCAAAGACGACCTCGCCAAAGTCATCGACCATGACTGGATTCGTGTCGGCGGGCAGATCTCCGGCCGGGACGATCTGTACGTCACCGATCGTGTCACTGCCCACTGCGAGGAGCATGGAGAATTCGTCGTCAGCAGAGGTGCCGACAGTACGGCGGAGCGCCGTCAGGCGCCTGCCCTCTGGCAGCAGCCCGGCGAAGAACGCCGGCACCGCGGCCGCCGGGGCTATATAAGCCTCCACCCTGGGGGGAAGACTCCAGGCCACGCGCGGCCCACCGGCGGCCAGGTACGCCGGCAGGTATTCGAACTCGGTGCGGTCACGCATTCGGCGCAAGGTGCCCGCCAGCGTGCCAGCCTTGTAGACGTCGGCGCTGCTGACCAGGCGCAACTGGCGAAGGGGTGTCCGTGCCACTGGCTCACCCCTCTTCACTGCGCAGGACTCCGCTGCCTGGCGCGAGCACGAGATCCAGGCCGAGCTGACGGAGCACCGCGAGCACCTTGTCGAGTCGCGCGGTCGGTTTGCTTTGCTCCAGGGAATGGACAAAGCGAGTAGACACGCCAGCGAGCGCGGCCAGCTCATCCTGGCGGAGCCGTAGTTCCAGGCGCCGGCGCCGCAGGTCTTTACCCCACATGGCAGGCTCGCTTGCACGATCGTGCATAGTGTTAAGCATACTCCCTGCAGTGGCGCCACGCGAGAAGCAATATGCAGGGTCGTGCATTCAGATCCGATCCCCGAGCTCTCTTCCTCATCTATATGCACAATCGTGCATCGGGCGGACGTGGCTCACCGCGTGTCACGGGCGCTTGAAGATGTCATGGGTGCCGACGCGCCGCCAGCGAACATGCGGATGACCCTCCTTCAGAGGGGAGCCGTACTCAAAGGTGGCCCTGCCGTCGGGGGCCCAGGTGAGTTCCCAGACGTTGTCGAAGCCCGCCATCTTCTTGACGCGCAGGCTCTTGCGGAACCCCTGCCCGCTGCGAAGGTCCGCGACGAACATGACCACTGCCCGCAGGAAGGCCACTTTCTGGCTGGGCGTGAGCGCGTCGTAGTCACGCAGGAAACTCGCAAGCCGTTCGAAGGTCGGCACGGTCAGCCCAGGTCGTCCGCTGACAGACCCGCCCTCTCGGCGAGTGCAGCGACGAACTCCTCTGCGCTCGTGACGGTCCCCCCGCCCTCGGCGATCTCCCGGTCGGCCTCTGCCTCCTTGGCCTGCCACTCCGGGGTCCAGAACCATGCCTGGTCATCGGGGATGACCGAGGCAGGAATCAGGACGAGACGGCCATCTTCGATGGTCGCCACCAAGTGGTCGCCTTCGTGCAGGTCGAGTTCCTCGCGGATGGCCTCGGGGATGGTGACGATTCCTTTCCGGCGGATCGCCAGCGTGGTGAGATGGGGCCGGCGCCGGTGCGCAGTCGCTGCCATAACGCCAGGTTATCAGACAGGACGATTTTCCTTCTGGCCGATTTTCGTCCGACCAGCTTCGTGTCGCTCTAGGTTCAGGCCGCGGTTGGCAGTGCGGCCAGCGCGTCCTTGGCTTCGTCGAGGATTGGCGGAGGCACGTCGTCGAGAGCCAGTACGTGCCGCAGGGCCTTGGCGTAGGCGGTGTCGCGGGCCTGCTCCGCCGGCACGGCGGTGTCGGGGATCACGCCGGTGCCCTGCCAGTTCGACCCGGTGACCGGGCTGATCGACCGGGCGTGCGGTATGGCGATGGAGACCGCCGGGCTTACCGGGTAACCGCGGGTCGGGTGCGCCCCACCGCCGGTTGTCTCGCCGATGATCTCGGCGCGCTGCGCGGCCTGCAGTGTGTAGCAGAGGTCCTCGCCGCCGGAGAAGGTCCGGTGGCTGGTCAGGACGTAGACCGGCCGGTCAAGGTATCGGGTGCCGGGCACGTAGGGCAGCGACCAGAACTGTCTCGTCTCACCGGTCTCGGCGTTGAAGATGTCGTTGAAGTGCGTGGGGCACTCGTCGACCAGATAACTGCACCAGAACACCACGCCTTCCGGCGAGCCGCCCCCGTTGCGCCGCGCGTCGATGATGAGCGCGTACGTTCCGGCGATCAGCTCCATCGCGGCGGCGACCGCCGGGCCCGCAACGGCCGCGGGCGCCATTGCGCGCAGGTCGATGTAGCCGACGTTGCCGTCCAGCCGCTCGACCCGGCGGATGCCGAAGTTGCCCAGCCGCATCCTCTGCAGCCGGGCGAGCCGTCTGGCCTCGCGGTCTTCTGGCTTGCGCGGCTCGGGCTCCGGCCGGGCGTGTGGCGGCGGCGCACCGCCCAGCCGCAGCGCCAGGTGCCGGTCGTCGGTGGCGTCCTGCAGGTGCTGCGTGACCAGGTCGGTGAGCGCGATCTCGTCAAGGTTGTCGTACTCGCCGGCCGCCAGCCTGGCCTCGATGGCCGTGGCGGCCTGCTCGGCCTGCTCGGGAAAGACGTAGTTGGCCCGCAGCAGTTCAATAGCCTTGGTGACGGTCTCGCGTGCGGACAGTTGCCCGGCGGCCTGCGATCCGTCGTCGGGCACCGTGATACACGGCGCGTCCGGGCCGGCGTCGTCGATGGTGAACTCGAGCACGCGTGCCGAGGGCAGTCTCCGTGAAATGTCGCTGCGGAGTTCATCGACTTCGGCCCGGTGGGCGTTCCGCCACGCCTCGAGGGCTTGCTCATCCCCAGCGTCCTGTGCCGGGACGAACACCCGCAGCCGCATCTGCCCGGGGTCGATGCCCGGCTCGTCTCCGTGCCGCAGCAGCACCGCCCGCCGCACGGCACCGGGCGGGAAATGACCCTTTACCTCGTGATCGACAACACGGTTGAGCTGATCGCGCTCGTCCGGGTCCATGGCGCCTCCGTCCCGCTTCCTGTCCAACGACGCCCGCCCGGAGCAGGTTCCGGTAGGAGGGCGACGAACCGGCCGGGCCCGAGCGCGGATTGCGGTACTTCGTGAGCTGCGGCGATCCCGCGCCGGAATTGAGCTGCTGGCCGCCTGGCGGTGTGGATCCCGCTATGGTTGCCTCCGTGAGGGATAACCTGGGTACGGAGTACAACTCCGCCTTCTTCGATGATTTGTCGCCGGGATCTCGCCTGTCGGCAGCCACTTTGATCCCGCTGGTGGAAAAGCTCACGGGGCCGAGTTCGGTCCTGGACGTCGGGTGCGGGGTCGGGACCTGGCTCGCGGAATGGGAGAGCCGGGGTGTAACCGACATCTTCGGCATCGACGGCGAGTACGTCGCCGAGTCAGCGCTGCAGATCGCTCCGGAGAAATTCCAGGCGAAGGACCTGCGAAACCCCTTCTCGCTCGGCCGCCGCTTCGACCTGGTCGAATGCCTGGAGGTGGCGGAGCACCTCGACGATTCTTACGCCGACGGATTCATCGAGTCCCTTGCCAGCCACGCGGACACGATTCTCTTCTCCGCGGCGATCCCGGGCCAGACGGGAAACCATCACGTCAACGAGCAATGGCCGTCCTACTGGATCCCCAAGTTCGAGAAACTGGGTTTCCGGGGCTTCGATGTCATACGGCCGCGCATATGGGCGAACCGCGACATCGAGGTCTGGTACCGGCAGAATGTCTTGATTTTCTCCAAGGTGCTCACGTTCGAGGGAGCCGAGGACATCCTCGATCTCGTGCATCCCGACCTGTGGGACTTCGGGCGCAACAGCGTGCGCTGGAACCTTGGCAACCTGCGCGGCTCCATCCGCTACAACATGCAAAAGGGGCGCCCCTCTTCGGAGCACCGCGCCAATGCCCGCGCCAATTCCTCAGTGTAGATCGGGCTGGCTAACGACCTGACGTGGCGCTCTTCTGGATTGCCACGGTCGCGACGACGTAGCGGTGGTCGGTGCCGAAGCCGGGCTTCGCGACGATCCCGGTAACGGCCAGGCGGGAGCCGGTCAGCACGTGGTCGATCCGGACGAAGGGCGGCACGATCGCGCCGTTGGGCCACGTCATTTCCGTGGCCTCGCCCCGCGCTGCGGCGCCGTCGGTCAGCCCGTCGTGCAGCAGGGCGGCAAAGCCCCTGCTGTCCCACGAGGCGTTGAAATCCCCGATCATCAGCATGCGGCTGGTGCTGCCGGCGGAGACGGACCGGTCGATAGCGGCCAGCGCCGCCTTCCACTCCTGGAAGGTTGACGGAAACGGCGCCAGCGTGTGCACGAGGCGCAGCGTGACCGCGCCACTGGGCGTCCACATGGTGGCGTCGACCATGTACGGCACCCGCCAGCCGTCGAAGACCACGGTCTGCTCGTGGCAGCCGGTCAGCGGATACCGGGAGACGAGCGCGAAGCCGATCGCGCCCTCCTGTGGAGCCGCGCACTGATGGGGGAACCGCGCCAGCACGCCGGAGGCTTGCATGCCCCGCCACGCCGACGGCTCGAACTCCTCGAGGGTTACCAGGTCGGGCTTGTCACGCTCGATCGCCTGCACGTAACCGGGGGAGAAGCGGGGGGCGTCGTCGGTGTTGACGTCGAAGATCCGCAGCACGGGGGCGTCCCGGGCCCAGGCGGGAACGGGAGCCGCGGCGGTGAGTTCCGGCAGGACGAATATCACCTGGGCGGCGATGACGACCGCGGCCGCCGCGGCGAGCCACCAGCGCCGGGCAACGAGCGCACCGGCGGCCACGACCCAGGCCGGCAGATAGATGACCAGGGTCAGGGCGTCGATCACGGCGAAGGGCTCGATCGAGTCCCAGGACACGAGGCGCAGCACGGCGGCGAGACCGAGGACGCCGACGATCAGCCAGCCGATCGCGAGCAGGCCCACCCCGGTGATCCGCGCTGCCCGGCGGCGGCCGCGAGGCGGCGGGTTTGCCCGCTGCGCCTCGATGGCGCCGGTCCCCTCTCGCATGCCCGTCAAGCTACCGCCGCGGTGACGCGGTTGCGGCCATCAGCCCCGTATATGCCATGGAGCAGGCGATGACTCATGTAAGTTAATCGTCTGGATCACGAACGACACCTTTTACCAGGGCATATGCCCCATATGGGAGACTCGCCAGGTGCGACGCATCGACCGGAAGGACCTGCGGGCGCCTGCACGCGTGCTGGATCTGGAGCTCGAGCCGGCGGCAGCCGAGGATGAGGTCCTCTCCGTCGAGCAGTACACCACCTTGTACTGCCTCTCGCGGGTCGGCGGACTGCCGCAGGAGATCTCGTTCTGGGATGTCAGCGACGACACGGACGTGCGCGCCCGGGACCTGCGTGATCAGCTGCGCCCGGACGGCACGGCCGCCGGCCAGCCGTGGCCGGTCCTTCCCGCCGGAGAAAGGATCGGCCTGGACGCGACCGTCGTGATCTGCACCCGTGACCGGGAGGCCGGGCTGCGCCGGACGCTCGCCAGCCTGGAACGCCAGACGGACCCGGAATTCCAGGTACTGGTCGTGGAGAACGGCTCGAGGGTGCCTTACTCGGCGGCGGTCGTCGCGGAGTCGGCCCTCCCGTACTGCGAGGCCGTGACGGAGCCGCGCCCCGGCCTGTCCCGCGCGCGGAACCGGGGACTCGAGGCGGTCGGCACGGAACTGGTCGCCTGGCTCGACGACGACGAGGTCGCCGATCCTGGCTGGATGCACCGCGTGAAACAGGGCTTCATGCACGAGACGAAGCCGGCTGGCGTGTCCGGTGTGATGCTCCCGGCGGAGCTGGAGACCGAGGCGCAGGTCCGGTTCGAGCAGTACGGCGGCTTCCACAAGGGCCGGGACATGACGCCGCAGGTCCTGCAGGCGGGAACGCCGACGGTGCTCAGCCCGCTGTATCCGCTGCCCTCGTTCGGCGCGGGCGGGAACATGGCCTTCCGGACCGCGGAACTGAGGGCGACGGGTGGGTTCGACCCCTGCCTCGGGGCGGGCACCCGGACCAACGGCGGCGAGGAGACGGGGCCCCTGTCGCTGCTTCTCCTGTCGGGCCAGACCCTGCTGTACTGGCCCGCAGCGATTACCTGGCACACCCACCGGCGGGAGATGGAAGCGCTGCGAAAGCAGCTCTGGGGCTACAGCGCCGGCCTTTCCGGGTTCTACGCCAGCATGCTGCGTTCCCGGCCGGCGGTGGCCTTCGACCTGGCCCGGATGGCTCCGCTCGTGTTCCGCGACTTCCGGCCGAACAACGACAACAAGCGATCCGGGGACCTGCCGGACGACTTCCCCGCGGAGCTGCGGAAGGCCGCACGCAACGGCCTCCTCAAGGGGATGTTCATCTACGCATACGAGGCAATCAGGAGCCGGCGTGAGCCGGCACTGCCTGCCCGGGAAGGTGCCCCCAGTGACGCTGCCCACGCGTGATCTTCCGGGGACCGGGGTCACGACCACCGCGCTCGGCCTCGGCTGCGCCGGCCTTTTCCATCACCCCCAGCGCACGGGCCGGCGGGCGGTGCTCGACGCCGCCTACGGCGCCGGGATCCGGCACTTCGACGCGGCCCCGATGTACGGGCTCGGCCGGGCCGAGCCCGAGCTCGGCGCGTTCCTGAAGGGGCGGCGCGCCGAGGTGACGGTGGCCACCAAGTTCGGGATCGAGCCGACGCCGCTGGCCCGGGCCGTCGGGCTCGGCCAGGGGCCGATCCGGGCCTTTCTTGCCAAGCGCAGTGGCGCGGGGGAGGGGCTGAAGGCCGCCGCCGGAGGGCCCGAGTCGGGCCTCGTCGGGCGCCTTCTTTATGCCGCGCCCGGTTACCACAAGCGGGCGGCGCAGGCCGGGCTGGAGCGGAGCCTGCGGGCGCTGGGCACCGACTACATCGACGTGTTCATGCTGCACGATCCCGCCGGCGCGCTCACCGCCGGCGCACCCGAACTCGTGGACTACCTGGACGAGCAGCAACGCAACGGCCGGATCCGGTGCTGGGGCGTGACCGGCCAGGCATACGAGATGGCCGGGCTGGCCCAGTCCTTCACCGGCAGTCAGGTGGCCCAGTTCCGCAACGATGTCTTCGAGGAGCCGCCGGGCGCCGATCAGATACCGGAGAAGGCCTGGATCACCTTCGGCGCGCTGGCGCAGGCGCTCCCGGCGCTGCGCCGGTTCCTGGCGCAGTCACCCGGCGCGGCGCAGGCGTGGAGTGACCGGCTCGGGGTCGACCTCGGGAAGGAGTCCAGCCTGCCGGCGCTGCTGCTGAGCGCTGCCCTGCGGCGCAACACCGCCGGGCCCGTGCTGTTCAGCACCACCCGTCCCGAGCGGATCCGGGTGGCCGTGGATGCCGCGGCCACCGCCGCGGAGGCACACGATGCGCACGCGGCAGCGCTCGCCGAACTCGCCGCGGCGGCGCGTTCCGGATCCCCCGAGAAGACCAGCACGTCATGATCGAGGGCGTGGGCACGCCGCCGGGTTGCTGGCTGGGCTGCCGGCGAGGTCCAGGGCGATCATCGGCAGGCTGGACAGCGGGGCGCCGACGGTGTTCTCCAGGACCGGCCTGAGCGTGGCCCAGGCGCGCGGGTGCCGCTGCGCGTAGTCGTCCAGGAGCGCCGCGGCCTGGTCACTGGTGAGTGGCCTGGCGGTGGCTGCGGCATGGACGTGGCGGCTGACGGAGACGCGGACCTGGGGATTGGCCTGGATGTTGCGGTACCACTGGGAGTGGGTCCACCCGGAGGCCACTACGTAGCTTCCGGGCCGGGGACGGCCGATGACTTCCAGGACGACGTAGCGCCGGGCACCGGTCTTGCGCCCGGTGTGCTCGAGCATCAGCAGCCCGGAGCCGAACAGGAAGCCCAGATGTGCCCGGTAGAGCCAGATCGGCGCGCGGACGAGCCACCGGGCCCGGAAGAACACCCGCGCGGCCCGGCTGGCGCCGGCCTGGACGGCGCGTGTGGCGGATTGGCTCATTGTGTTTCCTCCGTTCCTGTGGCTGCGGGCTGGTCACGGCGATTCGGGGTTCGCGGGCTTGGCGGCCAGGCCGTCGTGGTAGACCGATACCACCTCGCTGCCCCAGCGCCGCAGGCCGGCCGGAGACAGCGGGTCGGTGCCGAGTACCTCGGTGAGGCGGTCCCGCAGGATCAGCACGGCCAGGTCGTTGGACAGCAAGAACGCGGCGCGTACCGGGGGGTCGGGGCCGGCGCAGGCCAGGCCTGCCTCGGCCAGGCCGGCCAGGGCCCGCTGGCTGGCCTCGTGCAGCCTGCGGAACAGGGCGGCCGCTGCGGGCCCGCCGTCGATCAGCATCCGCCCCAGGTAGGCCGGCAGCGGCGAATCGGCCGGGAGGTGGCGGGCCACCGCCTCGGCTAGCGCGGGCAGCGCCGAGGGGCTGAACGGGCCGGTCCCGGAGGGGCCCGGCGCCAGCTCGGCCAGGACCGCTTCAAGGGTGCGGACGGCGTGGTCGTCGACCGCGCCGCGCAGCCCGTCCTTCGACCCGTAGTGGCGTAGGACCAGCGCGGGGGACACGCCGGCTGCCGCCGCGATGTCGCGGATCGTGACCCCGTCCGGCCCGCGCCGGGCGAACAGCCGCAGGGCCTCGTCGCGGATCACCGCCCGCGAGGTGCGGTCATCGGGCAGGCCAGGTGGTGAACGCATGGTCACTATGTTAAACAATTGTTCACCACATTGTCCAGGTGAGGACGGTGGTCCTGCTCATCACGGCTGGCGCAGCCGCTGCCGCCGCGAGGCCGAGCTGTACCCCGACGGTTGGAGAGACTTCATCATCATGGGATCCTGCGCTCCGAGGACGGAGCGTATCACCCGTGATACAGTGAGGTCATGGCTGAAGTGGCAGTCCGTGACCTGCGCAACCACGGCGGGGAGATACTCAACCGCGTCGCCGGCGGCGAGACGCTCACGGTAACCCGCGACGGCGCCCCCGTCGCCGAGCTGCGGCCACTGCCCCGCCGGCCGCTGCAGGCCGGGCTCCTGCTCCAGCGCTGGCGCGCTCTGCCCGCCGTCGACCCGGCCAAGCTCCGCGCCGACATCGACGAGATCCTGGACCCGGGGCTGTGACCGGAGAGCTCGCAGCGCCCCAGCACCCGCGCGGCGTGCTGGACACCAGCACTGTCATCCTGCTGCCGCGGATCACCGACCCCGCCGCACTGCCGGGCGAACCGCTGATCACCGCGGTCACGCTTGCCGAACTTACCGTCGGGCCGCTGGCCGCCGCCGACGCC
The DNA here is from genome assembly GCA_030039095.1 of Streptosporangiaceae bacterium. The sequence continues at coordinate 696 of JASHQP010000123.1, read as the reverse complement.
GCCGAGCGAGCCGCCCGCCAGGCCCACGTCCAGCAGGCCGAAGCCGACTTCGACCCGCTGCCCTTCGACGCCGCCGCCGCCCGCGCCTTCGGGCAGGTGGCAGCCTCGCTGCGCCGGGCCGGCCGCAAGCCCGCCGCCCGCGCCTACGATGCCATGATCGCAGCCACCGCCCTGTCCCAGCAGCTACCCGTCTACACCTGCAACCCAGGCGACTTCACCAGAGTAGATGGACTGACCGTCATCCCCGTCGCAGTCCCGCCCCCTGCATAGCCATCGGCCGCCGGAAGGTCGACTTGCCCGTCGCCACGACCGGTGAGGGCAGAGTACCGCTTCGCAGGAGGCCGCATTGGGCGCGGTAACCTACTCACCCGGCGCACGGGGAACTCCGGGTCGGCACCGGGGAGGGCTGCACGCCTGCCAGATCGGAGCTTGCGGCCCATCGTTGCCTATCGGCAGGCACGCTAACGAAGATTGGATCTTGCTTCCTCCCGCAGATGGGCGAGTTCACTACCCCATTTGCCGAGACCGCGGGGGGTGCTCAGCATCACCTGTCCAGGTTGCGCGCAGCCGTCTGGACTCCGGCAGAGATCCTCATGGCCGCTACCGCGCCCCGGCGGCTGGGTCGGCCGGCTGTCCGGCGTGGCCCGGCTGTGGCCGACACCCAGCGCAGGAGCACGGAGGTCACGGTGTCTGGCT
>JASHQP010000122.1 GCA_030039095.1 Streptosporangiaceae bacterium | reverse complement strand
ACTGGCCCTGGCCGCCTGCGGCACGGCGGCCCCGAAGGCGGCGCCTGCGCTGGCGACGCATGCGGCGAAGGCGTCGGCGTCGCCCACGCCGTCGCCGGCTCCGAGCCCCGCGCCGAAGCCCAGGAAGCGGCACAGGGCGCACGGCGTGCATGCGACCGCGCCATCAGCCAGCCAGTCGTCTCCAGCCCAGCCGGGGTCCGGCTCGGGATCGGGGTCTGGCGGCGGGGCGCCAACGGCCAGCGGCTGCCAGTCGACGTTCGTCCCCGCGTACTTCTACGCGAGCAGCATCTGGGATCAGGCCATCGCCACCAAGCCCGCCCCCACGGTCATGCTGCTGAACGTCGACAATGGTGTCGGCACCTCGCCGCTGTCTCACTTCCAGACCCTGGTCGAGCAGGCACAGGCGGCGGGCATCACCGTCCTCGGCTATTCGTCCACCGACTACGGCGCGCGGTCGATCAGCTCGGTCGAGAGCGAGATCAGCGACTACAAGTCGTGGTACGGGGTGAATGGCATCTTCCTCGACCTGACCCAGGGCACGTCGGCCGAGTTCTCGTACTACAAAACGCTCGCGAACTACGTTCGCTCGACGATCCCCGGCGGGATCGTCTGGCTGAATCCGGGTTCGTACCCAGTTCCGAGCTTCATGTCGATCGCAAACGTCGTGATGGTCTTCGAGGGCTCGTACTCGGCCTATCTTTCGGATCAGGTCCCGAGCTGGATCAGCCAGTACTCGCCGAGCCAGTTCGCGAATGTCGTCCACGACACCCCGCAGTCCGATCTGGCCAGTGCGATCAACCTGTCCAGGCAGCGCAGGGCCGGGCACCTGTTCGTGACCGACCTATCCTCGTCGGGCAACCCGTACGGCGCGCTGCCGAGCTACTGGTCGCAGGAGGCCAGCAGCGTTCCCTCCGGCTGCTGACGCCCCGGGCTGCTGACGCGCCCCGGGCCGCCGTCCGATCAGGAACCGGCGGCGAAGGCCAGAACGGTGACGCCAGCCGCCACCAGGCAGGCGCCGCAGAACCGGGCCGGGCCGACGCGCTCGCGCAGCACGAACGCGGCCAGGGCGGTGCCGATCACCACGCTGGACTCGCGCACCGCCGCCACCGGCGCGGCCGCAGCGAGCCGCAGGCCGTACAGCACCAGGGCATACCCGCCGATGATGCCGATGCCGATGACCGCTGTCCGCGGCCGCAGTTCGCGGCGCAGCGGCTGCAGGCCCCTGGTTCTGGCCACGAGCGCGAGGTACGGCAGCACCAGGAGGGCCATGACGGCCTCGAGGTAGGCTGCCGGGCTGGCCAGGCTCACGCCATGCTTGTCGACCAGTGTGTAGCCCGCGACGCAGACGGCGATCAGCAGCGCGATGCCGGTGTCTGCGAGCCCGCCCGCGATTTTGATGCCGCGCACGGCTGTCGCCCCGACCGCCACGAGCAGCACCCCGGCAAGCTCGCCCGCGCTGGCCCGGTCGTGCAGCGCGACCAGGCCGATCAGCAGCACCAGCACCGGTGCGAGGCCGCGCGCGAGCGGGAACACGAGGCTCAGTTCGGCCCGGCGGTAGGCCGTGGTGAGGAGCGCGAAGTAGATGAGCTCCAGGCACGCGGACGCACCGATGTACGGCCACGCGGCGAGAGAGATGTGACCGAACGCCAGCGACGGCGAGAACAGGACGACGCCGATCGCGAGGGCGACCGCGGTCACCGCCTCGGTATCGCGCGACTGCTTGACCAGCAGGTTCCACACCGCGCTCGACACCGCGGACAGCAGGGCCAGCACCAGTGCCGCGGCCGGCATCAGCGGACCCCCGCGGCGTCCGGAGCCAGCACCGGGTGAACCGGGGCGGCCAGCGGTACTCCGAAACCGACGATACCGCTACTCTGTTCTCTCACGAATTAGGATAGCAGTATCGTGTGTCGTGACCCTTGGCTGGGCCGGAGGCGATCTGCGGCGGGAGGCGGACGTGCTGGCCGACAGCAGCGTCGCGACGGTGGCCGCCGCCATCAGGACCGAGGCCGGGCGCCGCCGGGCTGGGGAACGGCTGCCGTCGACCCGGGAGTTCACCCGCAGGCTCGGGGTCAGCCCGGTGACCGTGTCCAGGGCGCTGGCCGGCCTGGTCTCGGAGGGGGTCGTGGTCACCCGGCCGGGCGAGGGCAGCTTCGTGGCGGCGCGGCCGGCGGCCGGCGGCGGGCAGGGGGCCGACTTTTCCTGGCAGACCCTCGCGCTCGGCGAGCGCCGCACCAGCGCCAGCGGCGTGCTGGTATCGCTCGAGGAGCCGCCGCCCGACGAGATCCCGCTGGCCAGCGGCTACCTGCATCCCTCCCTGCTGCCGGCCAGGGCGCTGGCCGCGGCCATGGCCAGGGCGGGGCGGCGGCCCGACGCCTGGCAGCGGCCGCCGGTGACCGGAATCGACGGCCTGCGGGCCTGGTTCGCCCGCAGCATCGGCGGCCAGGTCGACGCGGCCGACGTCATCGTGACCGCCGGGGCGCAGGGTGCCCTGACCGCCGCGTTCCGCGCGCTGGTGCCCGCCGGTGACGTGCTGCTCGTCGAGTCGCCGACGTATCCCGGCGCTCTGGCCGTGGCCGCTTCGGCGGGAATCCGGGTCGCGCCGGTGCCCGTGGATCGCGACGGGATCCGGCCGGACGCCCTTGCCCGGGCCTTCGCTGCCACCGGCGCGCGTGCGGTCTACTGTCAGCCGACCTTCCAGAATCCGACCGGTGTGGTGCTGTCGGCCGAGCGCCGGCCCCAGGTTCTCACGGCGGCCGCGGCGGCCGGCGCGTTCGTTCTCGAGGATGACTACGGCCGCTACCTCGGCCACGAGCGCCCGGCACCGCCGCCGCTGATCACCGACGACACCGACGGCCGGGTCGTCCACCTCACGTCGCTGACCAAGCCGGCGTCACCGTCGCTGCGCATCGGCGCGCTCATCGCCCGCGGCCCCGTCGCCGAGCGGCTGCGCGCCGTCCGGGTCGTCGACGACTTCTTTGTCTCCAGGCCGCTTCAGGAGACCGCGCTGGAACTCGTCAGCTCACCCGCGTGGCCCCGGCACCTGGCAGTCCTCGCCCGGACGCTGGCTGCCCGGCGGTCGACGCTGGCGCTTGCCGTGGCGCAGCGCCTGCCGCAGTTCGAGATCCCGGTGCTGCCGAGGGGAGGCGTGTGCCTGTGGGCGCGCATGCCCGGCCAGGTGGCCGAGGATCAGCTCGCCGCCCGCACCGCCCGGCACGGAGTCGTGATCAGCCCGGGCCGCAGCTTCCACCCGGCCGAGCCGCCCGGGTCGTTCATCCGGCTCAGCTTCGCCGCCGCGGCCCGGCCCGAGGACCTGCACGAGGGCGTGCGGCGGCTGGCGCTGGCGGTGCAGGGCGGCTAGGCGCCGCCGCGGCCTCAGCCGCTTCCCGGAGCCGTGACGAAGTCGATCAGCTCCTCCACCCTCCCGAGAAATTCCGGCTCCAGGTCGGCGAAGCTGGTCACCGAGCGCAGGATGCGCTGCCACGCGGCGGCGATGTTGGCCGGCCAGCCGATCGCGGCGAGCACGCCCTCCTTCCACGGCTGGCCGGGAGGCACCCGCGGCCAGCCGGGGATCCCGAGCACGGACGGCTTGACCGCCGCCCAGACGTCGATGAACGGGTGCCCGACGATCAGCACGTGCGGCGATCGCACCTGCGCCGCGATCCTGGTCTCCTTCGACCCGTCCACCAGGTGATCGACGAGCACGCCGAGCCTGCGGGCGGGCCCGGGCGAGAAACTGGTGACGATCGCGGGCAGGTCATCGATGCCTTCGAGGTACTCCACGACGACGCTGACGTCACGCAGGTCGTCGCCCCAGATCTTCTCGACGAGCTCCGCATCGTGCCGGCCCTCGACGTAGATGCGGCTGGCCTTGGCGACCTTGGCCCGGCTCGGCGGCGCCGCGATCGACCCCGATGCGGTCCGCCCGGGCGCCCGGGCGGACACGCCGCCGGGCACGGGCTGCGCGGCCGGCCGCACCAGCCGCACCGGCTTGCCCTCCAGCAGGAACGGGGCCAGGCCGAGCGGGAACTCACGGCGCCTGCCGCGACCATCCTCCAGCGTGACCGCGTCCTTCTCGCAGAACACCACGGCGCCGCAGAACTCGGCAGCGGCGTCCTCGACGACCAGCCCGCGCTCGGCCGGCACCTGCGGAAGCTGACGCTGCCCGGGCCGCTGCCGCTGCTCCGCGAGCACGTCCCGGCCGTACTTCCTGCTCCGCATCACGTTGCTCCTCGCCCGGTTGCGCGGCGACCGCGCCGTCAATTCCCCGCAAAGCACCGTAACGAGCCGCGGCCGGTGGCGCGGTGCGCCACGCGGCACGCGGCCCTGCGGTTCCGCCGGCGACTGGCCGCCACTGGGGGTTCCCGCCGGCGGGGCCGGGTTGGCGCTCGGCGTGGCGTGGGCCGAGCAGATTCCATGAACCCTTTCCGGCGCCGCGTGATGTCGGCTGGCCAGGAGGAAGGTGATCGCGCTGGTCACGCTCAGCCTGGCAATTGTGGCCGGGGTACTGACCTCACTTCCCAGTTCTGGCCAGGCGGGCGACGGGTGCGGTGCTGTCACGCTGAGCTGCACACAAACCGAACACGGGTGCCACGGGGTCAGCGGAATCCGCCGCCCGGCGGATGCCCCGCCTGTCTGCCGGCCGTAGCTGTAGCCTCGGCCGAAGATCCCGCTGCCAGGATCGAGCCGCAGCAGGTCCCGGCTTCAGGAGGCCCACAAGGATGACCGCGGATGACGACGAGAACGGCCGATGGCCAGCGACCGCCCGGGACTACCGGGTGGTGCTGCTGACCATCACCTCCGGCGCGGTGAACGCCGTCTCGTTCCTCGCGCTCGGCAAGGTCTTCAGCAGCGTCATCACCGGGAATCTCGTGCTGCTCGGCGTCGCGGCGACCACGCACTCGGCCCCCGAGGCGCTCCACGCCGGGCTCGGGATTGCCGGCTACGCGGCCGGTGTGCTCGTGGCGGCTCCGCTGGCCGCCCGGCGTTCTCAGCAGACCGGTACCTGGCCAGCCAGCGTGACGACCGCGCTAGGGGTCGAGCTGATCGTTCTGGCCGCCTTCTGCGTCGGGTGGGAGCTGTCGGATGGCAGCCCTCACGATGGCGGTCAGCTCGCTCTGCTCATAGTGGCGGCGGCGGCCATGGGCATGCAGAGCGCGGCCGTGCGCCGGCTGGGCCAGATGTCGAGCACGTATCTGACCAGCACGCTCCTGGGCGTGCTGGCCGGCCTGGCTACACGCACTGAGCCCGAGGGCCTGGTCCGCAGTCTGGGCGCCCTCGCAGCAGTTGTGGTCGGCGCGCTGGCCGGCGGCATCCTGGCCAAGTCGGCCCATGCCTGGCTGCCCGTTGCCGTGCTGCTGCCGCTCGCCGTGGTGGTCGCCGGGTCGCTGGCGGCATCCCGGCACAAGCGGGCTTAGGCGTTCCCCTCGGACAGCGCTGGGGCCTCGGGCCGCGGTTCGGCCGTCCTGGCCCCGGGCCGCGGTTCGGCCCTCTTGGCCTCGACCGCGGCGGGCGGACGGCGCAGGCAGCCCGCGTAGGCGTTCAGAGTCTCCCGGGCGATCCGCTGCAGCGAGTAACGGGACTTGGCGCGGTCGGCGGCGCCGATCCCGTATGCCTCGAGTCGCAGCGTGCTGGCCAGCAGCCGCCGCAGCACCGCCGCGAGCCGGGCCGGAGAGGGCGTCCCAGGCGGCAGCAGCAGGCCCGTGGTCACGTCGACGACGGCGTCCCGTGCGGCGCCGGTCGCCGGGGCGACGACGGGGGTGCCGCACGCCATCGCCTGCAGCACCGTCAGGCCGATCGGCTCGTAGGGGGCGGTGCTCACCAGCACATCCGCGGAGCGCAGCAGCGCGGGCAGGTCGTCCGGGGAGACCCGCCCGGTGAACGCCAGCCTGTCGCCGACACCCAGCGTCGTTGCCATCCGCGTCAGGTCCTGGCGCGCCTTGTTCTTGGCGAGGCCTGACTCGTCCGGCCCGCCGGTGACGACGAGTTCGGCGCCGGGGACATCGGCGAGCGCCTGCACGGCGATGGCGAGGCTGTCCGGCTCGGTCAGCGGCTCGGCGGCGAGCAGCCGAACCCGCTCGCCGTGCTCCGCCACCGGCCCGTCCGGCGAGAACTGCTCCGTGTCGACGCCGCAGGGAACGACCCTGATCCTGGCCCGCGGCACACCGAGCCTGGCCAGGTCGGCGAGTTCCTCGGCGGAGCTGGCCAGGACCACGTCGGCGGTACGCGCGATACACGCCTCGAGGCGGATCCTGGCATCGGACGGGGATTCGTCCAGGCCGTGCCGCTGCTCGGCACCGCCGAGTGAGCCGAAGGTCTGTACGACGGGAATGCCCAGGCCCCGCGCCCCGGCCAGTGCGGCCAGGCCCATCGTCCAGGAATAGGCGTGGGCGACGTCGGGGCGGTTCCGGCGCCAGCGCTGCGTGAGGTAGTTACCGAACTCCGGCAGATGTGCCGTGAGCGCATCCGCCTCCGCTGGCCCCGCCGGGCCGGCGGACACGTGCTCGACGGTGACACCGGGCGCGACGATCGCGCTCCCCGGCAGCGTGCCGGAGTCCTTGCGCGCGTAGATGGTGATGCGGTGACCGACGGCGGCCAGCGACCGTGCCAGCGAGAGAACCCGGGTTGCTTCGGCGGCGGAACGGGGGCCTAGGTGCGTGGCCGACGGGTCGCTGCTGGGTGCGACGAGCGCGATCCTCATCACGAGCCTCCTGGTTCGTGTCCGGGGGACACGGCGCGGCTGGGAGGGCCGGCCCTGCCCCCGGGAACGGGGAAGCTACGGCGAACGCAAAAAAGCACGCCCCAACCACGCCATGACGGCGTGCGGGCGTGCCTGCGTCGTAAGCACTGTCCGTGCTCTGATCTCTTCCCAGGATCGCGTCGCTCAAACAACGGCTGGGCCCGGGCGCGGGGTGGGGGTCCGCGCCCGGGCACGATCTACCAGCGATACCAGCGCCCGCGGCTGCGTCCTCCTCCTTCGGCGGCACGGAACAGGAATCCGAGCAGCCAGATCACGAGTACCACGAGGGCGATCCACCACAGGATGTGGACGGCGAACCCAAGTCCGCCGAGGATGAGGGCGAGCAGTAGGACGAGAAGTATGAGGGCCACGGCAGGCTCCTTTCCTTGCGCAGCCTTCTACTGCCCGCCACCCGGCGCTCAAACAAGGACATGCCGTCCGTTAGGAAAAGGACGGCAGGCGCATGTGCATCCGGATCGTGGTCCCGGCAGGCCCGGTCCTGATCTCGACCAGGTCGCACACCTGGTTCACCAGGTAGAGGCCGTGGCCGCGGCCGTCGGGGCCGCGTCTTACCCGCCCGGCGAGCGGATCGATGATCCATCCCTGGTCGTGTGCCTGGCAGAGAATTTCGTCGTGGCTGCGCCATACCTGGAACGTGCCGCCCGAACCGGTGTGGTCAAGGGTATTCGCGGCAACCTCACTGGCCGCGAGGACCAGGTCGGCGAGCCGGTCCGCGCCAAGTGAGGCGTCACGAGCATGGCGCTCCACCATCCTGCGCACCGGTGCCAGGTCGGTGTCGTATGTGAGGCTCTCCGCGTCCGCGGGCGGCGCCTGCAGCGGCCGGTCACAGTCGGACGGGACGTCCCACGTCGGCCGGTGGGCCGGCGCGGTGACCGGCTCGCCGCTGGCGAGATACTCCGGATGGGTCCACGTGGCGTCGGCGATGGCGGACGCGGGCAGCCGCGCGGCGTCGTACGCGCAGGTGATCGTGGCCGCTGACCCGGCGAAGGCGAGATTCATGAGCGCCTCGTGCCGGGTGGCTTCGCGCAGTTCCGACGGTGACCGACCCGGCCAGCATGCCTCGCCGACGACGAGCACGCGTTCGCCGGCGTGCTTGTCGATGAACGCGCGCACTTCCGGGATCAGCCGCGCCGGGTTACGGCCCGCGTCGCAGATGTCGGCGCACAGCAGCTCCCCGGGCTCCGCGTCCAGCTGGTCGGCGAGCAGATGCGCCTCATCCCCCGGCAACGCGACGAATGCCGGCTCGCCCCGCGCCAGTCCTGCCCGCACCAGGCCCAGGACCTGCGCACGGCGCTCGGCCTGGTCACGGTAGAAGAATGCGACGTGACGCAAGCTCTCGTCACGAGCGTCAGCCATCGAGTGCCCCGACCCTCCTGTCAGTGTGCGTGCCGGACGCGGGCTCATCGGGCGATAGCTTCCCCCGCGTAACACACTTATGCGTAGGCAGGGCGTATGCGCCTGCGGGGCCAGGCGGGCCCGCCCAGCATACGATGAGGAGGGCAGGGCGTCCCGGAGCTGGCTGGTGATGCGGAGGTGCGCGTGACGGAGCTCCGCCTCTCGTCCGAGCGCCGTGGCGAGTGCGAGATCGTCACGGTGGGTGGTGAGCTTGACATCGTGACCAGCCGCCAGCTCGACGAGCGCCTGACCAGCGCGCGGCGCAAGCAGCGCTGGATCGTCCTCGACCTGTCGGAAGTGGACTTCATGGACACCAGCTCGCTGGCGGTGATCGTGGGCCACTGGAAGCGGCTGCAGGCCGCTGGCGGGATGCTGGCGCTGGCCGGGGCGCGGTACCGGCACACGAAGACGCTCTGGATCACCGGCCTGGCCGAGCGCCTGCCGATGTACGACACCGTGGATGAGGCGATCGCGGCCGGGCTGTCGGCCGCCGACTGAGCTAGCCGGGGGACCCCCGGGCCGAGCGTGCGCCGCCTCAGTGCACCCGGATCGCAACGAGACAGGCATCGTCGTCGGTGTTGGATGAGGCCTCGGCCACCACGCGGTCAGCAAAGGAACCGATGTCGCCGGGCGCCGCGGCCGCCCCGCTGGCGATCTGCATCAGCGCGTCCAGGGCGTCATCGATCGGCTTGTCACGGCGCTCGATGAGGCCATCGGTGAACAGCAGCAGGATGTCGCCGAACCGCATCGGTGTCGTCGTCTCCGCGTACTTGGCGTCCGGGTCGGCGCCGAGCAGCAGGCCATGTGGTGGCGGCAGCGCGCACGCCCGGCCGTCGCGGACCAGGATCGGTGGCAGGTGCCCGGCCCGGGCCCAGCGCAGCGTGCGGTCGGTCGGGTTGTAGAGCCCGCAAACGGCCGTGCCGATGATGCCGTCGGTGAAGTGACATGCGGCACCGTTCAGCCAGCCGAGCAGCGTGCCCGGCCCCGCACCGGTGATCGAGAGCCCCCGCAGGCCGTTGCGGAGGGTAACCATGCCGGTTACCGCGTCCAGGCCGTGGCCCGCGATGTCCCCCACCACCACGAGTACGTCCTTGGTTGGCATCAGGACCGTGTCGTACCAGTCCCCGCTGACCAGGTTTCCCGGCCCGGACGGCCGGTACCGCGCGGCGACGTCGAGCCCGGCCGCCGCTACCGGTTCCGCCGACCGGGGGGTGATGGCCTGCTGCAGCCGCACCGCGAGGCGGTGCTCCTCGGCCGCTCGCTCCTCGGTATCCGCGAGCTGTTCGCGCGCGGCGGCGAACGCCACCCGGGTGTGGTAGTCCGCCGAGAGGTCCTGGTACGCGCCCCTGACGGCGACCACCGCACCGGCCGGGTCGACAACCGGTTCGGCATAGGCACGGATCTGGCGCACGCTGCCGTCGTCGGGCCGGATGACCCGGAACGCGGCGGCGCTCTCCCGGCGTTCGGTGAGCAGCGTGTCACGGAAGCCCTGCACGACGGGAACGTCGTCGGCGGGGACCCGGGACGTCAGATCCGCGATCGGCACCGGGGCACCGCGGGGCTGCCCGAAGAGCGCGAACGTCGGCTCGGTCCAGTGCACCTCGCCGGTCCGCATGTTCTCCTCCCAGCTGCCGATCCGGCCCAGCCGCTGGGCGTGCTGCAGGAGGGTGGCGAGGCGGTCGGTGTCGTCCGCCGGGCGCCACACGATCGCCACGCCGTCGTAGAGCGGGGCAATCCGGGCAGCGGGGGCGGGCGTGGTCCCGGCCCCGGCGGTCTGGGCGGTCCCAGCCTCGGCGGCCACGTACTGCGGTTCGCCCGTGGCCAGCGCCTGCACGCACCTGTCGAACATGCCCCCGGCCAGCGCCGCATCGGGGTACAGCTCGAGCAGCGAGCGGCCGGCCAGCTCGGCGGCCCCGCGCCCGGCGGGGTCGCGCAACCGGGCGCTGACGTGATCGACGCGGAAATCGGTGACCTCACCGCCGTCGTCCCGGACGGCGCGGAAGAACATGAACCCCTCGAGCAGCCCGTCCATCAGGCCGAAGATCCAGGACGCCCGGTGCCTGGCCGCCTGGTGCCCGCCGGGACGCTGGGCGGCGAGCGCATGAGCGGCGAGATCGGCGAGCGCGATCAGCTGGCGGCGCAGCTCATCGGGGAAATCGTCGAGCTGCCCCGGCCAGCAGATCAACATCGCACCCATCAGCGCCCCGGAGTCGTGCAGCGGCAGCCCTGCCCTGGCCCCGCCGGGCCAGCGGCCCATCAGCGGCCGGTCATCGCCGGGTGGCGGGCCCGCCAGCCACCAGGTTTCGGCCCCGGTGCGCGTCACGTCCTGGGGCAGGGACGGCATGTCCGGATGTATCCGGCGCCAGCGGCCCGCCTCGCGCTCCCCGAACCCCGCCTGCCCGGCGAGCTCGAGGCCGCCGTCCGGCTCGATCAGCCAGAGCGCGACCGCGACCGCCCCGGCCGGGGCGAGCACCTCGTCGAGCAGGGCGGCAGCCACGGCGTCGCCGTCGGGCGCACCCTCGGCCGACGCCCAGGCAAGGCTGAGCCTGCCCGAGGCGGGATCCGGTGCCTCGGCGGGCCCGCCGGGGGTCTGCCGGCCCGCGATCTGCGCGGCCAGGCTCGCGACGGCTTCCCCGGATTCAGCGGCCAGGCGGCGCAGCTGGCGCCGCGCCTGCGCGGGCGAGCAATGCAGCTGTTCCATCAGCATGCCGGTGGCGACGTCGACGACCGAGCGGGCCGTGGCCCGGGAGCGGACGGTGTCGAGCTCGCGCCGCTGCCGGGCGATCAGCGCCCTCAGCCGCGCGATCTCGGGTCCGCCCGATTCTGCCACGCCTGCCCTGCCTTCCCGCCACCCCACCAGCCAGGCGGAGCCACACGCTACCGCGTGTTCTGCCATCTGCTGACTATTCTCCGCCTACCCGGGGAGTGACAGGATCGGTCCTGTCGCATGTGCTGGCCAGGGGTGGGCGCGGCGGGTTCGGTGAACAGCTCTCGCTCTGCCATGACGAATCTGCCCTGTGTAGCGAAGGAGTCCCGATGACGACGATCACCGACCGGGCGGGACAGCCCGCGGACAACCGGCTGCAGCGCCTGCTGACCGGTTTGACGGCGGTGCGCAGCGGCGACTTCAGCACCCGTCTGCCCGCGGCGGATGACCCGCTGATGGACGAGATCGCGGCCGTGTTCAACGGCATGAACGAGCAGCTTGCGCTCGTCACCTCCGAGGTGACCCGGGTCGCGCGCGAAGTGGGCAGCGAGGGCCGGCTCGGTGGGCAGGCCGAGGTGCCGGGGCTGGCCGGAAGCTGGAAGGACCTCACCGACTCGGTCAACTCGATGGCGGGCAACCTGACCGGGCAGGTGCGTGACGTCGCCCGGGTCGCGACGGCGGTGGCAAGGGGCGACCTCGGCCAGAAGATCACCGTGGACGTCCGGGGCGAGATGCTGGAGCTGAAGACCACGCTCAACACGATGGTGGACCGGCTGTCGGCGTTCGCGGACGAGGTGACGCGGGTGGCCCGCGAGGTGGGCACCGAGGGCATGCTGGGCGGCCAGGCGCGGGTGCCCGGTGTGGGCGGGACGTGGCGGGACCTTACCGACTCGGTGAACTTCATGGCGGGCAACCTGACCAGCCAGGTCCGCAACATCGCCCAGGTGGCCACCGCCGTGGCACAGGGAGACCTTAGCCAGAAGATCACCGTCGACGCCCGCGGGGAGATCCTGGAGCTGAAGACCACGCTCAACACGATGGTGGACCGGCTGTCGGCGTTCGCCGGCGAGGTGACGCGGGTGGCCCGCGAGGTGGGCACCGAGGGCATGCTGGGCGGCCAGGCCCTGGTTCCGCACGTCGCGGGGACCTGGAAGGACCTGACCGACAACGTCAACTCGATGGCCAACAACCTGACCAGCCAGATCCGCAACATCGCCCAGGTCACCACCGCGGTGGCCAACGGCGACCTGTCGAGGAAGATCGACGTTGACGCACGCGGCGAGATCCTGGAGCTGAAGACCACGATCAACACGATGGTCGACCAGCTGTCGTCGTTCGCGGCCGAGGTCACCCGTGTCGCCAGGGAGGTCGGCAGCGATGGCAGGCTCGGCGGACAGGCCGAGGTCGAGGGCGTCTCCGGCACCTGGAAGCGGCTGACCGAGAACGTCAACGAGCTGGCCGGGAACCTGACCCGGCAGGTCCGCGCGATCGCCGAGGTGACCAGCGCCGTCGCCACCGGCGACCTGACCCGGTCGATCTCGGTCGAGGCCCAGGGCGAGGTCGCCGAGCTCAAGGACAACATCAACGCGATGGTCCAGTCACTGCGCGAGACGACCAGGGCCAACGAGGACCAGGGCTGGCTGCAGTCGAATCTCGCCCGGATCGCCGCCCAGCTGCAGGGCCACCGGGATCTCCGCATGGTCGCGGAGCTGATCATGGATGACCTGGTCCCGCTCGTCGGCGCCCAGCACGGCACGTTCTTCCTCGCCGAGACCAGCGGCGGCGAGACCCGGCTGCGGCTCATTGCCGGCTACGGGCTGCGCGCCGACATCGAGGCGCCGAGCCAGTTCCGCCTGGGCCAGTCGCTGATCGGCCAGGTCGCGCGGACCAGGAAGCCGATCGTGGTCACCGACCTGCCCGCCGACTACGTCAAGATTTCCTCGGGGCTCGGCGAGGCGGCTCCGGTCAACCTGATGGTGCTGCCGATCGTCTTCGAGGACCAGGTGCTCGGGGTCATCGAGGCCGGGTCGTTCACCCGGTTCACCCAGCTGCACCAGGACTTCATGGAGCAGCTGATGGAGACCATCGGGGTCAACGTCAACACGATCATCGCCAACTCGAGGACCGACGCGCTGCTGGCCGAGTCGCAGCGGCTTGCCGCGGAGCTGCAGGCCCGCACCTCCGAGCTCCAGGTCCGCCAGGACGAGTTGCAGCGGTCCAACGAGGAACTGGAGGACAAGGCCGCGCAGCTCGCCAGGCAGAACCGCGACATCGAGATCAAGAACGTGGAGATCGAGCAGGCCAGGCAGGAACTAGAGGACCGCGCCCGCGAGCTCGACCTGGCATCGCGGTACAAGTCGCAGTTCCTCGCGAACATGTCGCACGAACTGCGCACACCGCTGAACAGCCTGCTGATCCTGGCCCGGCTGCTCTCACAGAACGCGGAGCAGAACCTGACGCCCAAGCAGGTCGAGTACGCACAGGTCATCCACTCGTCAGGGACCGACCTGCTGCAGCTCATCAACGACATCCTGGACCTGTCCCGGGTGGAGGCCGGCAGGATGGAGCTGCACCCGGAACGGTTCGCGCTCGGAGCCCTCGTCGACGACCTCCGCGCCATCTTCCGCCCGCTGACCACGGAGAAGGGCCTCGAGTTCGTGGCTGGGCCGCTGCCGTCCGGCCTGCCCGCCGAGCTGGTCACGGACCGGCAGCGGCTCCGGCAGATCCTGCACAACCTGCTGTCGAACGCGGTCAAGTTCACCGAGCAGGGACGGGTGGAGCTGCGGATCACCGCCAGCAGCGCGCCCGGGTCCGCAGCACCGGTGATCGCGTTCGCGGTCACCGACACCGGCGTGGGCATCAGCGAGCAGAACCTGGAAGTCATCTTCGGCGCGTTCCAGCAGGGCGACGGCACCACCAGCCGCCGCTACGGCGGAACCGGCCTGGGCCTGGCGATCTGCCGGGAGCTGGCCACGCAGCTCGGCGGGCGGCTGACGGCCGAGAGCGTCCCCGGCGAGGGCAGCACGTTCACGCTGTACCTGCCGTCCGTGATCCCGCCCGCCGACGAGCACGCACCGGCCCAGCCGGCCGGGGTTGTGGCCTCGAACGGGAAGACCAAGGGCGGGGTGGGAGGGGCTAGTGCCGCAGCGGGCGGCAAGAACACCAAACCAGCCGGCTCGGTGCCGGGCTCGCCGGGCGCGCAGCGTTCCAGGCGGTCGAAGGCACCCACGGGGTCACACGCCAGCCTGCGCGGCAAGAGGGTCCTGATCGTCGACGACGACATGCGCAACGCCTTCGCGATCACCAGCATCCTCGAGCTCTACGGGATGGCCGTGCTGCACGCGCCCGACGGCCGGACCGGTATCGAGATGCTGCGCAGCACCCCGGGCATCGACGTCGTCCTGATGGACGTGATGATGCCGGAACAGGACGGCTACGCGACCACCGGGGCGATCCGCAAGATCCCGGAACTTCGCGGCCTGCCGGTGATCGCGGTGACGGCCCGCGCCATGCAGGGCGACCGGGACAAGAGCCTCGCGGCCGGGGCAACCGACTACATCACCAAGCCCGTGGACACCGAGGAACTGCTCAGCTGCATGGAGCGCTGGGTGAGAGTGCCGGGGGCCGGGAAAACGTGATACCCAGGGAGATGACCGGAAGTGGGTCAGCGCCACGGCCGCGGGCGGGGCGCACTCACGATGGGAGGCGGAACGCTACGTCCGGGGCTGACCCGGCCCGTGAAGTCATCGGGCCTCCTGCCGCCGAGACGTCTGCGCCCCGGTCCCTGAACCAGCTCGTGGCCCAGGCCGCGCGGCAGGTGCCCGGATGCTCCGGTGCCGCGGCCGTCCTCTGGCAGGGCGGCGAGCCCGTGGCGGTCGCCGCGAGCCATCCATCCCTGCCCGAGCTCATCGACGTGCAGGTGCGCTGCGGGAGCGGCCCGCTTCTCGACGCGCTGGGCTCGGGCGAGCCGGCCGGCTGCGCCGATACGCTCGAAGAGCGCCGGTGGCCCGAATTTGCCGGCGCGGCGCTGCGCCAGGGCGTGCGGTGCTCGCTCAGCCTGGCTCATCCGGCCGGCGGCGCGGTCGTGTGCCTGTCGCTGTTCGGTGCCCGCCGCTGGACGCTGGGCCCTGATTCCGTCGCGGTGGCCGAGCGCCTGCTCGCGTTCGGCGGGGCGGCGGTCGGCGTCGCGTCCGAGTACGGCGACGCTCGGCGAACGGCCCGGCAGCTTCGCGACGCCGCCGAGTCCCGCGCCGTGGTCGACCAGGCGAAGGGCGTGCTGATGCACGCGCTCGGCTGCACGGCCGCCGAAGCGCTGCAGCGGATGCGGCAGGTCTCGCAGGCGCAGAACATGAAGGTCACCGACGTCGCCACCAGGATCATCGAGTCCCGTGGAGGCGACGGGGGCGACGGGGACGACGCGCTGGGCTGGGTCGGCAGTGCCTGACCAGCACGTGGCACGGTCCGTGGGTGCTCGGGAGACGGCCGGCGAGACCGCCAGGCTGAAGGCCCGAAGCGACGCGTTGCGGCAAGCGGCGGCGTTGCCCGGGGCTGAGCTCGCGCCGTTGCTCGAGGCCGCGCTCGCCGAGCTTGACGGCGCGGTGCAGGCGCTCGCGGGCGCGGAAGACCGGGCTTCAGGCGGCCCGGGAGGGGATCTGGCCGACGGCCCGAATGCTGAGCGGCGGCTGCTGCAGGCCGTCTACCAGCAGGTCCCGGTGCCGCTGTTCCTGCTCGGGCTCGACGGAACGGTGCGGCGGGCCAACTCGGCGGCCGGGCAGCTGGTCGGCTCGCGCTCGGGATACCCGACGGGGAAGCTGCTGACAACCTTCATCGACCTGCCGTTCCGTGCCGCGCTGCAGTCGCAGCTCGCGGCCGTCGTGCGCACCGGCGAAGTGCGCACGCTGCGCTGCGGCGTGCTCACGGCCGAGGGGGTCGCGGAGTGCGAGGTCACGGTGTGCCCGGTACTGGCACGCGGGGACTCGGGCCAGCTCATCGCCGCCGTCAGCGCGCCGGGCGGCGCCCTGGCCGGCCCCCCTCCTGAGCCCGCCGGCAGCAAGAACGGAGCCTCCGGGGTCCCCGGGGACTCCGGAGACCCCGCAATCCGGTCGGCGATGCGGCGCCTCGACCTGGTGACGGCCGCCACCCGGATCCTGCTCGAGAACGCCGACAACACGGAGTCGGTGACCATGCAGCGGTTCGCGCGTCTGCTGGCGCGCGAGCTGTCCGCGTGGCTCATCCTGGACGTGGAGCGCAACGAGCGGCTGCGCCGGCGGCTCGTGGTGGGCCCCGGGGACCAGCCGTCCGAGGAGCAGGCGCGGCAGGTGGCGGCGGTCGATCCGGCACCCGGCTCGGTCCCTGCCCAGGTTTACCAGACCGGTATCCCGGCGCTCGTCGCCCACGCCGAGGACCCGGACATCCTCGGGACAGGCCCCGGCGGGCCGGGCGGCGCGCCGCTGCTGATGCAGCTGGGCGCGACGTCGCTGCTCTGCGTGCCGGTTGCGTACGGGGACCACCGCTACGGCGTCCTGACCCTCGCGCGGGCGGCCGGGCACGGTCACTTCGGTATGGCCGACATCGGGCTCGCCGAGGAGCTCGGCGAGCAGCTCGCGCTCGCGATACGGGCCGACCGGGTACTGCGGCACCGCACCGAGATCGCCGATGCGCTGCAGGCGAGCCTGCTGCCGCGGCAGCCCCGCCAGTTCCCGGGAGCCGAGGTGGCCGCGGGCCATCTGGCGGCCATCGCGCAATACGTCGGCAGCGACTTCTACGACAGCTATCCGGCCGGGAACGGGTGGGGGATGTCGATCGGCGACGTTTGCGGGGGCCAGGACCTGGCCGCCGTCACCGCCGCCGCGAGGCACGCGATCCGTGTGCTCGCGCACCAGAACCCCGATCCGGCCGTGGTGCTGCGCGGCGCCAACGAGATCATGATGGCGGAGGAGTTCGGCGGCCGCTTCGTCACGGCCTGCGTTTGCCATCTGCGGTGGCAGGACGGCAGCCTGCACGTGGTGCTGGGCAGCGCGGGGCATCCGTGGCCGGTCCTGGTCAGGCCGGACGGCAGGACGCAGGTGCTGCAGGGCGGCGGGCTCCCGCTCGGCATCTTCCCTGACGCCGAGCCGGCCACGCAGGAACTGGACCTTCAGCCCGGTGACCTGCTATTCCTCTTCACCGACGGCCTCATCAGCGCGTGCGGGCCGCACATGGTCGACTTCGAGGACCGCCTGACCGACGAGCTGGCGGCGCTCGCCGGTGAGCCCGCGGCGCGCGTGGTGTCCCGGATGGAGGAGGTCGTGCTCGAGATCTGCGGCGGTGAGCTGCGCGACAACGTCACGATGCTGGCGCTGCTCGCGGGCGAGGCCCCGGACGGCTGAGCAGTCAGCTCCGCGGGCCGGCGTCCTCGCCCACGATCTGCTCACGCAGGTAGTCGAGGGCGGAGGCGAGCAGCCTGGACACGTGCATCTGGGAGATGCCGAGCCGGTCACCGATCTCGGCCTGGCTCATGTTCCCGTAGAACCGCATCGTCAGCAGCTTCTGCTGCCGTTCCGGCAGGCCGTCCCAGTGTGTCCAGACGGACTCGATGTCGAGTGCGTGCTCGAGCTGCGGGTCCTCCTCGCCCATCAGGTCGCCGAGAGCCGCCGCCTCGTGGTCGCCGGCCACCGGCGCGTCCAGCGACGCGGCCTGGAATACCAGGTCGGCGCGCTCGGCGTCGCGCAGGTCGGCGTCGCTGACCCCGAGATGGGTGGCCAGCTCATCGGGCCGAGGCGACCGGGCCAGCTGCTGCGTCAGCTCCGCCCTCGCCCTGCGCAGTTCCTGGCGCAGCTCCTGCACGGACCGCTTCACATGCACCTGCCAGCGCTTGTCCCGGAAGTGCCGCTTGATCTCGCCGCTGATGCACGGCTGGGCGTACGCGGCGAGGTTCCAGCCGACCGCGGGGTCGAAGTTGTTGATCGCCTTGAGCAGGCCGACGTATCCGACCTGCATCAGCTCTTCCTGCGACTCCGGGCTCTGCCGGTACCGCATGGCGCAGTGGCGGACCAGCGACTGGTACCTGGTGACGAGCCGCTGACAGGCAGCGTCACGCTCGAGGCTCTGGCGTGGCAGCGACTGCACAAGGCGCACCAGCGCCTGATCACTCTCTTCCTCGGCTTGGGCGGGCGGGCAGGCCATGGAAGCCGTCATGTTGGGCACCTCTCCGCGGCGGGCTCGGTCACATTCCTGCCCCTCATGCGAGCCTCAAACGTGGCCGGCGCCGCCGGCCCGCCAGTTGCAGCGGCTGGACCTGGCATGGCCGATGGCTGAGATCGTCGCCGACCGGGTTGACCGGCATGCCGTCGCCGGCCTGGTACGGCGCGGATGCCCGGTTTCGCTTGCGGCCGCCATCGCGACCGTGCGGAATAGGTACGGGCGGAGCCGTACCGGCGCCGCACAGAGCGGGCCGCAGCGGCCCGGAATGCCGCGGATCGGGCGGCGCCAGGCGCTGCTCCGGGCCGGGTTCACGGCCCGACGAACTTCCAGTGGAGTGTAGTTGGGCACGACGGCGCGGCGGCGGCATCAGCTCGGCTGCGCTGCGCAGCCGTCCGAGTCCGGATTCGCCACGCCGGCGGGCGGGTCTCCCTCGTTCAGCGCTGCGGCCACGCTCGGATAGATCGTTATGAGGCGATCCACCCCGGTGATGGCCAGAACTCGCTCCACCCCGCGCGAGGTGAGGACCAGCCGTATTTCCGCGTCGCTGGCGGTGGCTCGCCTGTGCGCGCGGACCAGGGCATTGACGCCAGCGGAATCGCAGAACGTCGTTTCGGCCATATCCACGATCAGTACCGCCGGGCCACGATTTAGCAGCGAGAGCAGCTCTTCGCGAACCTGCTCGGAGTTGGAGATATCGATCTCTTCGGGCAGCGTGATCACCGCGGCTTCGCCAAGCCAGGCCACGGGAAGACGTTCCTGAGGCATGCCGTCACTCCAGCTCGTGAGGAGAAGGATGGGCCGCGCCTCCGGACCCTGTGAAGCGGGCGAGCCGTCGCCCGCCACCGCAAGGAGCATTATTCACGTCCCCCGCTGTCCGCACAAGCTGGGGCGAGTCGGGCGTCCCTGCGCCCGTTGCCCGGCCGGCGAACCGTAGGCTTGCCTTATGGTCGATGGCGACGTTGGGCTGAGGGCTCAGCCGGTCACTCCTGCCCGGCCGGCCAGCCCGGAGATCCTGCCGGCCATCCCCGCGGCCGCCGGGGCGCTGATCTTCGACCGCAAGCGCCGCCTGCTCATCCTGAAGCCCACGTACAAGTCGGGATGGACGATCCCCGGTGGCGTCATGGAGGCCGACGGGGAGACGCCGTGGCAGGCCTGCCAGCGGGAGGTGCGGGAGGAATGCGGCCTGCACGCTCGCACTGGCCGCCTGGTGTGCGTTGACTTCCGCCGGCCCCGGCCCGGCCGGCCGGGGGGACTGCGTTTTCTCTTCGACTGTGGCGTGTTCGGCGATGCCGCCCTCGGCGCGATCGTGCTGCAGGCGGAGGAGATCTCCGAGCACCGGCTGGCCAAGCTGCCCAAGGCGCTGAAGCTCCTCAGCGGGCCGATCCGGAGGCGGGTGAGCGCCGCGCTGAGTTCCTGCGAGCTCGTGTACCTCGAGGACGGCAGGCCGGTGCCCGGAACCGGGCCTCGATCTGGCCAGTGAAGCCGGCGTGTTTCATTCACAGACCGGATCCGACGCGTAATGGGCGATGTAGCCTTTGCCTTTCTTCTCTTATGCCTGGCTATTAGAGTCATATGCGCGGATAGGGAGGCGGCTGACGTGCATTTGCGGCGGGGATTGGCGATCGTGCTCTCGCTGCCGGCCGCCTTTGTGGCGCTCTCGTTTTCTGCCCCGATGGCGGATGCGAGCATCGGGGTCGGCGTGCAGGCCGCCCCCGTCCGCCTCGCAAGCGCGGCCCTGACCGGCCAGAGCTATGCGCTCCCGCCCGTGTACGTCTCCGACACCGGGACCCAGCCCGAGTCGGTCACGGTGCGCGTCGACCGGCTCTCCACGGGCCGCGGCCGCAGCGTGCCGCAGTCCTGGGTCCGCACGACCGGGCCCGCGGTGCGGCTCTCTCCGCGCCAGGGCGCGCAGATTCCGCTCCGGCTGACGGTGCCGGCCGGCGCGAAGCTGGGCCGGTACCTGAGCGACATCGTGGTCACCGCCTCACCGGGCCCATCGGCGG
Organism: Streptosporangiaceae bacterium; assembly: GCA_030039095.1. The sequence goes on along the minus strand of JASHQP010000122.1, from coordinate 1,819 downwards.
GCCATGTCAATCTCGGCGTGGCCGCCGCCACCGCGCTGGTCTTCACCGTGCGGCAGGGGTCGGCGCCGAGTCCGCTGGTCCCCACCTGGGCGTGGTGGTTCGGGGTGGGGTTGCTGGTGCTGCTGGCCGTCGGGCTGGGCCTGCGCCGGTCGGGTATCCGGATCCGGATCGAGCGCACACCGCCGGCGGTGGCTCCGGCGGTGGCTCCGGCGGTGGCTCCGGTGGCCGGCCGGTGGCGTCGGCGAAGGGGGCTGTGGGCTGCCGTCGCGGTCCTCGCTTCGGCCGGGCTCGCCGCGTGCAGCACGGCCGCCACCTCCAGCTCGCCGGGCACGCCGGGCGGAAGCTCGAGCATCTCGATCTCGCTCAAGACGGTTCCCACGCTGGTCGCGGTCACGGTGTCGCCGTCCTCGGCGAGTTTCGGCAGCTGCACCGGCGGCAACGGGAGCGTGAACACGGCATCGACGTCGGGAGCGCTCGGCTTCCCGAACGGGCAATGCTGGCTCGGCAAGGCCGGATCGGGCGGCAGCTACCCGATCACGATCACCAACACCGGAGTCGCCGCGAGAATCTTCGTGAACGGCGCGAACGCGGTCCCGTCCGACGGCGGCGCGCAGTGGGGCCTGTGCAACCTCGGCAGCAACCCCGCCGTCACGTGCGCCAACGCCAGCGGCAAGATGCCCGGGAACAACCAGTACCTGCTGCAGAACTTCGCGGCGGGCAGCGAGAACACGGCCGGGCTCACCAGCACCTCGGTGTGCGATCCCGAGTTTGCCGCCGGAAGCTGCGCGGCTGTGACCGGGGACGCGCAGCAGGAAGGCATCAAGATCACCGGGCCGGAGCTCAGCAGCGACACGGCGACGTCGTGGACCGTCACGGTCAAGTGGACCGCGGTTTCGCTCGGCGACTAGCCACGCACTAGCCACGCCGGGCGCCGCGCCCGCGCCGCGCGCGCGTGTAGTGCGCGTGTAGGTAGTGCGCGTGTAGTGCGCGTGTAGTGCGCGTGCGGTGCGCGTGCGCCGGGCCGTTCACTCCGCCCAGCCGGGCCGCACCAGGCCCGCCTGGTACGCGAACACCACGAGCTGGGCCCGGTCCCTCGCGCGGAGCTTGGTCATAGCCCGAGCCGCGTGGGTCTTCACGGTTGACGGGCTCACGTAGATCTTGCGGGATATCTCGTCGTTGGACAGCCCGGTGGCGATGAGCGCGACGACCTCGCGTTCGCGCGGGGTCAGCTCGTCCACGCCGTCCAGGCTGGCCGCCTCCCTGGTGCGCGACGCGAACTCGGCGATGAGCCGCCTGGTGACGGTCGGGGACAGCAGCGCCTCGCCCGCGGCGACCACCCGGACCGCGCGGATCAGCTCCGCGGCGTCGGTGTCCTTCACCAGGAACCCGTAGGCGCCGGCCCGCAGCCCCTCGAAGACGTACTCGTCCAGCTCGAAGGTGGTCAGGATGACGACCCGGACGTCGCCCAGGCGAGGGTCGGCCGCGATCCGCCGGGTCGCCTCGATGCCGTCGAGCCGGGGCATGCGGATGTCCATCAGCATCACGTCGGGTGCCGCGGTGGCGGCGAGCCGCACCGCCTCGTCGCCGTCGGCGGCCTCCCCGACGACCTCGATGTCGTCCTCGGAGTCGAGCAGCGCGCCGAATCCGGCCCTGACCAGTTCCTGGTCGTCGGCCAGGGCAACCCGGATCATTCCCCGCCCCCTTGCAGCGGCAGCCGTGCCCGGACCCCGAACCCGCCCTGCGGCCGCGGCCCCGCCTCGAGCGAGCCGCCGAGCGCCGTGGCCCGCTCGGTCATCCCGGCGATCCCGTGCCCGGAGCC